>JAUZQJ010000081.1 GCA_030951045.1 Mariprofundus sp. | reverse complement strand
CCAACAGTAACGTCTACGCCCGAATCATTGAGGTTGGTTGCATGCGCATGGCCCTGTGAACCGTAACCAATAATTGCTACTTTTTTACTCTTGATGATCGAAAGATCAGCGTCTTTATCGTAATAGACGTTTAAAGCCATGATGTACTCCTGTGAATGTGAATATAAAGGCGGCGCAATATATATGTTTCCTGACCAGAATTCACCTGAAAATTCAATCGATGCCTAAATCCTGTCATAACTAAACAGATAGATTTAACCACAAAGGCACAAAGAAAATATGATGAAAGAAGAATTAGGGGGGGGGAGCATAAGGTGCTTAGAGTGGATTGACTGAAGAATTCTGAATCTATTTTATCTTCGTGTCTTCGTGGTGAACAGTTTTATTGTTTGTAAGAACTGTTTTGCTCCAGCCATGATTCAATCAAGGCGCGCATCTCACTCAGTCGCTTGTTATCCGGTGCTTCAAAACGCATCACCAGTGCCGGTTGGGTGTTGGAGGCACGCAATAGACCCCAGCCATCGGCAAAACGAATACGCATGCCATCAATATCAATAATGTCATATCCCATCGATTTGAAATGGGCAATAGCCTGATCAACGACATCGAACTTCTCTTGGTCACTGCATGCAATGCGAATTTCCGGTGTGGCTACAGTGATGGGTACATCAGCCAGTAGCTCTGAAAACGTGGAGCCCGTATCGGCCAGCATTTGCATGATACGGGCACCAGCATAAGCAGCATCATCAAAGCCGAAAAATCGATCTGCAAAAAATAGGTGGCCGCTCATCTCTCCAGCCAGCAGGGCACCGGTCTCTTTCATTTTTGCTTTGATTAAGGAGTGCCCGGTACGCCACATCACTGCTTTGCCACCGGCTTGTTCAATGGCGTTGTAGAGCATTTGTGAGCTTTTAATTTCAGAAATAATGGTAGCGCCGGGATATTCCAGTAACAGACGCCGCGACAGCAGTAACAGCAACATATCGCTCCAGATAATGGTGCCATGCTCATCAACGATGCCGACACGATCACCATCACCATCAAAAGCAATACCAAGATCAGCCTTGTGGGTACGTACGGTGTTGGCTAGATCAACCATGTTTTCTGCGATGGTCGGATCGGGATGATGATTGGGAAAACGGCCATCCGGTTCACAATAAAGCTCAATGACTTCACAACCTAACTGTCGATAGAGCGGGGCGGCAATCATGCCTGATGGACCGTTGCCTGCATCAATGACCACTTTAAAGGGACGAGAGAGCGGGCAATCATTCACAACAAATTGGGTATAACTGTCGGTGATAGAGAAGGGTGTGCAACTACCGTCGGCTTTGTCAGTGCGGATATCTTGCTGCATCAGCTCCTTTAAGCGTTGAATATCATGGCCGTGCAGACTGGACGTGCCAATCATCATTTTAAAGCCGTTATATTCACTGGGGTTGTGGCTGGCCGTGACATGCACACTGCCGGCTGCTGAGAGTTGATGCACCGCATAATAAGCCAGCGGGGTAGGTACAATACCGATATCCATTACATGCAGACCAGCATCATTGAGTCCGCGTATCAAGGCTGTTTGTAAATCCGGGCCAGACAGCCGCACATCACGGCCAACAATGACCGGGCGCGATTCGTTGGCTGGTAACATGGCAGCAAAGGCTTGACCAAGACGATAAGCCAGGGCTTCTGTGATGTCGGTGGCGGCAATGCCGCGAATATCATATTCACGGAAAGCGTGATGTGGAAAATCGGTTATGCTTGGCAATCTATCTGTCCAGTGGTTTTGATCGTCGTTTATTTGGGAGCCAGCATGGATGTTGGATCCAATAAGCGATCCAGTTCATCGGCGGGCAGTACATCAGCTTCAAGGCAGAGCTGGCGTACGGTTTTACCTTCGTTGACAGCCTGTTTGGCAATTTGAGACGCACGATCATAGCCGATCACAGGAGCCAGCGATGTTACCATGCTCATACTCCATTCAATTTGCTCGGCACAGCGTTCTCTATTGGCTTCGATACCTTGAATACATTTGTCGGCGAACATGTGCATGGCACTAGCTAACAGCCGTTCAGATTCGAGAAGGTTATGTGCCATCATTGGCAACATCACATTCAGTTCCAGCAGGCCGGTGCTGCCACCAATGCTAATCGCGGCATCGTTACCCATGACATGAGCGCAAACCTGTGCCATCGATTCAGCAATCACGGGATTTACTTTACCCGGCATAATGGAGCTGCCCGGTTGTACTGCCGGTACGGATATTTCACCGAGACCACAGCGTGGCCCCATATTTAACAGGCGTACATCATTGGCGATTTTCATCAATGACACCGCCAGTGTTTTTAACTGACCGGAGAGCTCAACTGCAGCATCCTGGGCTGCTTGTGCTTCAAAATGATTTTCCGCTTCCTTAAAATCAATGCCATAAGCTTCAGATAAGGCGGCTGCCATGCGCGCTCCAAACTCCGGATGCGTATTCAGACCTGTGCCTACAGCAGTACCACCCTGCGCCAGTTCAGTGATGCGTGGCAGGCAAGATTTCAGGCGCTCAATACCCAACTCAATCTGGCGTGCCCAGCCGGAAATCTCCTGACCCAGTGTTACCGGGGTGGCATCCATCAAATGGGTGCGGCCGATCTTGATGACATCGTGTGTGGCTGCAGCTTTTTCGTTCAAGACCGCAAGCAGGTGTGTGGCGGCTGGAAGCAGTGCATGTACCAACAGATCACTGGCAGCCAGATGAATGGCAGTGGGAATCACATCATTGGATGATTGGCCCTGATTGACATGATCATTGGGATGAATCGGTTCATCTGCATTGATTTGCGCACAGCGGTGGGCGGTTACTTCATTGGCATTCATATTGGTTGATGTGGCAGAACCGGTTTGAAAAATATCGAGTACAAATTCGGCATCCCAGTCACCCAAAGCCACTTCCAGGGCAGCCTGACGAATAAGCTCCATTTTGGCGCGATCAAGGCGACCTAAATCAGCATTCACGGAAGCAGCAGCCATCTTAATTTGCGCCACGGCTTTAATGAACTCACGTGAAAAACGCAAATCGGATACCGGGAAATTTTCTACAGCACGTGCAGTGGAAGCACCATACATGGCATTGGCAGGCACTTGCATTTCGCCCATGGAATCGCGTTCGGTTCTATAGTCCTGATTGTTTGACATTATTTCTCCCTTTTAACACACAACAGCGTTAAATCATCATCCCCGTCATTGCGACCAAAGGCATCCAATTCTTCAAGTAGCAGACGTGGTAGTTCACTTACCGGACTTTCTGTATGTGCCATTAACCATTTTCTAAGTCTGGTTTCACCATACATCTCTTTGCCAATGCGGCCGGATGTTTCGGTCACACCATCGGTATAAGCCAGCAGTGTATCACCGGGATCAAATTCCGTTCTGACTACGTCATATTGCAGGTTTCTAATCAGCCCAAGCGGAGGTGAAGAGGCTTGCATGGATTTGATCGTGCGCTCACCGGATGCGTCGGTTTTTATCAATAAAGGTGGCACATGACCTGCATTTACCCAGACCAGTGAATGGGATTCAGGTTGCAACTTGGCCATGAACAGGGTGACAAAACGACCCGAAGTTAAGGTGTCGCACAGGGCTTCATTCAAATAGTTCGCGGCCTCTTCAATAGGCCAGTTCAGTGTAGATAAACCACGTAACATCGCTTGTAGATTGGCCATGGTCAGAGCGGCTGGATAACCCTTGCCGGATACATCTGCTACCATCAGCCAGATACGCCCATCATCGAGTTTAATATAATCGTAATAGTCTCCACCGACCGTATAACAGGTTTGTTGAAACCCCTTCAAGGTATAATAGGGAATGACCGGTTCATGTTTGGGTAACAGGCCTTGCTGAATTTCGGCGGCTAAAGCTAAAGAATCTTTTAAATCTTCGCGTTCCTGCAGACCGTGCATGGCGGTATTTAAACCACGTGCCAATTCACCAAAATCATCATCAAGTAGAACCGGGACACGGCCTTCAAATTGACCGCTGGCCAAATGACCCAGGCCGGTTTCCAGGGTTGAGGTGATTGTTTTGAGTGTTTGTGTGATATGCCAAACCAGAACCAGACTGGCGGTGATCGACATGGCCAGAAGTACGATAACTTGAGAGAGAATGAATACAGTTTCATTTTCATTGCCATCTTGGGCTAGCCAGATGTAACAGGCCAGAATAATTGTTGGTACAAGGCCTGTGACGAGAAAAACGATCCATGGCCTGTGTGTTGATGCGGTGATGTGTTTATGAGAATAGGTGTCGGATAACAGGCCGGAAAATAGGCCATGCCGCGACAGGCTCAGGCGCAGTTGGGTGGAAAATACGATGGAGTGCGTGACCGCAAGTGCCGGAGCTAAAACCCCAGAGGCAAAAGAGAAATTCAGTGCTAATGTGATGAACATGCGCCAGCTGAGTAGATGATCGTTCAGTACTGCAAACAAAGGGATGCTGATGATCAGATAGATGGCGAACACCCATCCGGCAACGGTATAAGATTTTAATGCTCGCCATGGAAAGTCTGATAGAACCGCTTCGATGAAAGAGCGATGTTGTTCCAGATCATCACACTGATTAAAGCACTGTTGTAGCGGAATATAGGTCCACCATGCAGCACCGCAGATCAACAGTAAAAACAGGCCGGTATCAATTAGTGACAGGGTGTTTGTTAGACCAAGCTCAGTCGCATTGCCGTTTAATTGCATCAAGCTCTGACCGAGTAGAAAGATAAACAGCAGTGGCCACAAACTGAGCAGATATGACCAGAAATTTTTGTCAGCAGACTTCATCGGCTGACTCTATAATGAATCTGTTTTATTACATAGACCCTTTCACTGCGAGGCGTCCGTTCGTACACATTTTCGCGGTGAAGGATCTATGTGATGATAGTGTATTGCAGATGGATTTATTTAGCCACGTTGATGTGTAATTTTTTCTGCACTTTAGCTAACAGTGCGGCGGCTTCTGTTTTGCGACCAGTCGAATATACCGGACGATTCGCTACAGCAGGCAGTGCCATAACTTTTTCCAGTAACGGTAATGCCTTTTTGTATTTGCGTTGCTCCACCCAGTAATCAGCCATGAAATAGTTGGCATCCATATCATCGGGTGCAATCGTCTGTGCTTTGCTCAGGTATTCCAGTGCTTTATCTTCATCACCGAAACCGATTGGCCAGCCGGGTGTCATATAGAAAAAGCTACCCAGAGTGGTATAGACGGAGCCGTTCAAGGCATTGGCATCAATTTTTTCAGCTTCTAAAAGCAGGTCGCGTCCTTTTTCCATCTGTGGCATGGCATTGGTAATGGATGAGAGACCACCCATCGCACCGGCATATCCAGCCCTGATAATCGCTTCCCATATTTTGGGTTCAGCACGATCTGCATGTTTGGCGCTCAGTGCTTCAGCTTTAGCGACCAGAGCCTTAAAGGTGGCCTCCTTGGTGTCGTCTGCAGCTTTGTAGTTGGCCGAAGCCCACTGATGTTGCAATTCCAGTACGGTATCACTTACTTCGTCGGCATAAGCGGGTGTAGAGAGCAATCCTGCCAATATCATGATGCTCATCATCCATTGCGTTATCTTCATTACTGTACTCCTTGGTAGTGTGCTTTCGTGTGGCTATGGGGTTATTTTTCGCCCTTGGCGAAGGCACGAGCGATACGGTTTTGCGCAGCCAGTGCTTTATCCACCAAACGCGGGAACATGACATTGATGTTAACAAACAACGCTTCAGGAAAACCGAAATAGATATCTTTGCGGTTATTGTTGATCGCCGCGATAATTTTTTTCACGACATCTTCAGGGGCATCCATATTCATGCCGGTTGCTTCACCCATGCGCATCAGTGCATCGGAATTCATCGGTGTTTTTACAGCGCGTGGTGCGATATAGGTGACTTTGATGTTGGTGTCTGCCACTTCTCGGCGCAGTGCTTCAGAAAAACCACGCAGGCCGAACTTACTGGCCGAGTAAACAGCGAAATAGGCAAAACCAATGGAGCCGAAAATAGAGCCGACATTGACGATGCGACCGGCATTGTTTTTCTGCATTACGGGTAGAAATGCACGCGCTAACCACATAGGAGCCAGCAGATTCACATGTAACATCAGTTCTATCTTTTCAGGGTTTTCATCTTCATATGCAGCAAAATTGTTGATGCCGGCTAAATTGATAAGCAGATCAATGCCCCCCAGTTTTTCCAGACATTGGTCGGCGACTAAAGTACATCCGGCGGCAGATGAGAGATCGCCTGTAATAGCATGGGTGTCTGGCAATTCTACGTGCATAGCATCCAGGGCTTTTGCATTGGCATCCACCATGGCCAGATTGGCACCGAGTTTAACTAGCTCTCTAGCCAATATGGAGCCCATTCCACCGGCAGCGCCTGTTAAAACAACACGTTTATCCTTGATTTCCATTATCCCTCCAGCGCAATGATCGGTAGAGAACGGAATATATCGCCATACAATTTATAAACCATGCCTGCACAGTGAATGACGGCCTGTTTGTCTTCATCATGATCCAGTCGGTTCATCAGTTTTGCGTAAAAATCGACATGGCCAACATCCAGTGAGCCGTGGGAATTCAGATAAGAAAAGGCAGTTTTTGGTAAACCCAGTGCCTGCTCGATATTACCCGCCGCGTGTGTTGCAAGTGCAACGCTGGTGCCTTCAAGCACCAGTACCATGCCGAAAAAACCAACCGGATTATTGCGATAGATGGTATCATAGGCATACGCGACCATCAGTTCAGTGGCAGCAGATGGCGTGCCATTGCGCACGGCTTCTTTGTCGGCTCCGCAGGCTTCGATATCGTTGAGAATCCATTCCTGATGTCCCATTTCTTCTTCGATGTATTCACCGACAGCTTCACGCAGCCATTCCAGCCTTGCAGGCAAACGGCCGCCGGTTGCCATCAATAAGGGTGTGGTATGTTTAACGTGATGGTAGGCCTGCGTCAGGAATGCCGTGTAGCTCTCCAGACTTAATTGCCCCGCACTACCCATCTGAATAAATGGGATGGATATCAAATCATTGCGCGCATCTTCTGTTGCTGCAACCAATTCATCATAAAACGCCATTCAGGTCTCCAGGTTTCCTTGTTGTAGATATATCTGTTCTATTTGTGATTCATATTGTTGAAAAATAAACTGGCGTTTTGGTCGCCCTGTTCCTGTCCATAAGCCATTGGCGATACTAAAGGTATCATCCGCCAATATCCAAGCCGAAATGGATGCATAATCGGGTAATTGCGCATTGGCGCTATCTACTGCATGTTGAATCATTTGGTCAGTTACATCATTACCGGTATTGCGGGCAACGATGATGGCTACATTAAACGGACGCGCTTCACCAAAGACACAGCACTGGGCAATGACCGGTTCAATACAGAGCTCCCGTTCGACCCATTCAGGTGAGACGTTGCGGCCAAAGGCTGTGATGAAAATATGTTTCTTGCGGCCACTCAAAAACAGAAACCCTTGATCATCCATATGTCCGATGTCACCTGTTGGCCAATAAGCATCGGCGAATGCTTTATCGCCTAAATAACCGGAGAACAGGCCTCCTTTGACGAGGATTTCACCATCATCAGCGAAGCGTACCTTAGCATGCGGTAATATGTGACCAACACTGCCCGGTTTGTGATGCGACGGGCTGTTTACAGCCACAACGCTGGAAGCTTCAGAGAGCCCATACCCTTCATAGACAGGCAAACCGAGTGCATCAGCGCGCTGCAACAGTTGTTCTGAAACAGGTGCTCCACCCACGGCGATAAAACGCAAGGTGTGCGGCCGTGGTGCTCCTGCTTCGATAGCAGCAACCAGCGCATGCAACATTTGCGGAATCATAATGCAGGTTGTGGCGCGCGATTGAATCAGCATGCCGACAAAGCGCTGTACATCAAGACCACTGGAGCCACTGAGTCCAACGTCTGCTAATGACGGTGATACCACGGTAGCGCCGCTGAGAAGGGGAGCGTAAATGCCGCCGATATTTTCCAGCAGGGTTGCATAAGGTAGCAGGGAGAGATGTCTGTCATTGTTGTTGGCACCGGTGACGTGTGCCAGAGAGCGCGACACGGTCTGCATGGTCGCAGCTTGTAAGCAGACGCCCTTGGGTTCACCGGTAGATCCGGATGTGAAGGTAACTTTGGCACATGCTTCAGGCAGCTGGATCTTTGTTAGATGCAGCCGAATCAAATGTAGTGATTGACCGGCTATAGTCAGCGTTACCGGCGGTTCCTGTTTTATATCCAGGGTAGTCAATAGTTGTTGCAGTTGTTCGCTATGTGTTGTTTGGCAAAGCAGCGCGTCAATGCCTGCACTACGGAGCAAATGTGCAATCTGCTGTGGGGTGAAAAAATGAGGGATCGGAGCCAACATCACTTCGGCCTGCAGACAGGCCAGATCAGCAATGCACCAGGCTGGCCCGTTATCAGCCAGCAGGGCGATAGCGTTTAAATGATGTTCTTTCAGCTCATTAGCGAGCTTGGTTACGGCCTTGCTTACATCAACATACGTCAGTGATGTTGTGCTGTTTTCAATAGCAATGGCAGCCGGTGTTTCCTGTGCATATTGGGAAATAGCTATACTGAGCGGATTCATGCGGGCTGCTTGCAATGGGCTGCATCTATGCCTGCTTGTTCAGCGCTGGACCAGGTATCTCGCATGTTTTCCCACAAGGCCTGTAAATTACTATGCCCCTCTTCGAGTGAACCGAAACAAACGACAGGATCTCCATTATAATATGTGCCCCATTTTTTCAGATCGCCTTCAGGTAATCGCTCTTCATCTGCATGAATCAGCTGTTTAGGTGATAAACCCAATTTAACAAACACATTGCGCAGGCGTTTGCTGCCTGTAAACACAACCCAGCGAAAGCCTGCATTATAAAAATAGGCCGTTGCACCAATAATAGCCATGCGGGAATCACCCGGGAATGCTTCAGCCAGATTGCCTACTTCAACAATTTCAGAGCGATCTACAGGCTGACCGAGGTAGTTTGATATACACTGTTCAATGGGAGTATCCAGATAATGTTCCAGATAAAGCGGTGCTTTCGAGGCTTCTGTGTAGCCCATCACGGATCGGTATTGCTGATGCTTATCGCGTAGAAGCATCATATTGGGCATGAAATGTTGAATGTTGGCACCATGAGCTTTGAGAAATATCTCAGTTACGAATTTTATCGCATTGTCTCTTTCCGGGTGATCATGGTGCAATACATTAAACATAATATTTCATACCCTGTTTCCGATATTTTGCGGGAGGGTAGGTACTTTAATCGTAAAAGGCTGTGATGCAAATCACATCAAAATATTTCTCTATATTATGAGAATCAGCAATCAGCAATCAATAATCAATAATCGCGTAACATTTGCTCGATTTCAGACATTGAACGTTCAAAGGCCGGACGTTCAAACAGACGATCCATATAGCCTTCAAGATTGTTCCATGGCGCTGTATCGATACCAATAGAAGGCAGACGCCACAAAATAGGAGCCAGCGTTACATCCGCCAGTGTGTACTGTTCACCGATGAAAAATTCCTGGCGCGCAAGGTATGCATCCAATGAAGCAAGATAGACTTTTATTTTGCTTACAGCGTCTTTTTTCTTACGGCTGTTCTGGCTATCTGCGTACAAAGGGTAGAGTTCACGCTCTAACTGCAGCACTGCCAAACGCATCTGAGCACGTTCAGCTGGTGAACCCGGTTTCAATGGAGGGTGCGGATAACGTTCATCGAGGTATTCATTGACTACAGATGATTCAAAAAACACGATGTCACGATCGATCACAGTAGGTAGTTTACCATACGGGTTAATCTTCATGAAATCGGCAGGGAGGTTATCTGCTTCTAATTCTTGCGTTTCGACGGGCAGTTCTTTTTCTGCCAAGACAATACGGGTACGATGCGAGTTTGGACAATGGGCATCAGAATACAGTTTGATCATCAAATCCTCCAAGTATTTGACAAGCCGAAAGCCTTGCCAAAACGGTCGCGCAGTGTAGCGGGAAGTTTGAAAAAATAAAGCCTAATATGAATAAGCGTTTCGCCAGTATGATGATGTATAAGTAATGTTGTGAAGTGTGAGGCTTTTGATACATTGCGGTGCAGTTTTTTAATCGTCACTATTCATCGTTACTGCCAGAATAAAAAATGGATAAGGCTGCGGTGCATTGGTGAATCATGTAGCTTATAGTGAAAATACCTAACAAGGACAATGTAATATGTGGTTTAAGAATATTCAGTTTTATGCGTTTGAGGATGATTTTAAATTGACCGCAGCGCAGTTGCATGAAGCTCTGCTGACACGCAAGGCACGCGATTGTGGTCAGATGGAGATGGCCTGTGAGGGCTGGAGCAAGCCTTTGGGTCATGCCGGGCAGATGTTGGTGCATGAGAGCAATGGTGCATTGATGCTGTGCATGCGCCGTGAAGATAAGGTGTTGCCGGCTTCACTGGTGCGTGAGCAGGTAGTTGAACGCGCTTTTCAGATTGAAGCTGAAGCGGGGCGTCCGGTGGGGCGTAAAGAGAAGGGTGATATTAAAGAACAGGTATTGCAGGAGTTATTGCCAAGAGCGTTGGTACGAGCCAGCCATACCTATGCATGCATTTTGCCGCAGAAAGGGTGGCTGATTGTCGATTCCTCCAGCGCCAGTAAAGCCGAATCCTTGATTGAATTGTTGCGTAAAACGCTTGGCACATTGAATGTTGTACTGCCTGCTACCAATGAATCACCGGAAGCGGCCATGACGCGCTGGTTGATGAATGATACTGCTCTGCCTGAAGGGTTTGAGGTGGAAGATGAATGTGAAATGCAGGCAGGAGAAGGTGCGGAAGGCGTAGTGCGTTGTAAATATGTTGATCTTTCATCTGCTGAAGTACGTGCCCATGTTGCACTTGGCCGACGGGTGAAAAAGATGGCGATGAATTGGCGTGAACGTATGTCATTTGTGTTGCATGAAGATATGTCTGTTCGCCGTTTGAAATTTGATTCCGCTATTCTGGATGAGGCGGGTGAATCCGGCGGGGATGATGTGGCCAGATTTGATGCAGATTTCACGTTGATGGTAGCTGAGTTTGGTGAGTTCTTACCTGAACTGTTGAGCGCATTGAATACCGAAGCAGAGGCGTAGGCTCAACATGGCAGTCTATGCGGTAGGGGATATCCAGGGTTGTTATGAACCACTGAGAAAATTGCTCAGGCAGGTTGATTTCAATCCTGCCGAAGATGTGCTCTGGTGTGTTGGGGATCTGGTCAATCGAGGGCCTGATTCTTTGAATACATTGCGTTTTTTAAAAGCCTTGGGTGATGCCTGCGTCTGTGTATTGGGTAACCATGATCTACACCTGCTGGAGCTGGCAAGTGGATCCAGCAGCTATCGAGGGGATACCCTGGAACAGGTGCTTGATGCTGATGATTGTGATGAGCTGATTACATGGTTAAGGCACCTGCCTGTGTTGCACCATGATGCGGATTTAGCTTGGACAATGGTGCATGCCGGACTGCATCCGCAATGGACACTGCGTAAAGCGAAAAAAAGAGCTATGAAAATTGAAATGCAGTTGCAGGGAGAACACTGGAAAGAGTTTTGTCATCAACTGCATCATGTGAAATTTCCGATTTCTGAACCGAAGAAAGCGGATCCTACCCGCTTGTTGTTTGCTGCTGCCGTATTTACCCGCACACGCTATTGTAGCAGTGATGGCGTGTTTAACTGGGATGTAAGGACTGGTGAAAGCAGTGATGAAAAAGAGAGACCATGGTTTAGTCATAAGCGATTGAAGTGGCTAGCCGATACGCATGTGGTCTATGGTCATTGGGCTGCGAAAGGCTTGGTGGATGATCAGCCACATGTGCTTGGCTTGGATACAGGCTGTGTATGGGGCAATCCATTAACGTTAGCGCAGTTGGAAAAAGGCGGTCGTTTTAAAATTGTAGCGCAAGTGAAGCTTGATGCTGTGTGAGTGGTACTGACGCATATTCATATGGTTACTTTAAATAAAGAAACTGTTTCATTGCCATGAATGATTAAACAACCTTTGCCCGATTTTTTAGCTTGATAGAGTGCTTTATCGGCCTGTTTCAGTAGTAATTCAGCATCGGCTTGATCACTGGATTGCGTAGCAATGCCAATAGAAGCAGAGATTCTAAGCTCTGGCTCACTCTCTAGTCGGAATTGGGCAATTTGTTTGAGAATACGCAGACCCACGGCTTCCATATTGGCACTGTCAGCAGGTGCCAGGATGACAAACTCATCACCGCCGTAGCGGGCACACAGATCATAATCACGCAGGCAGCCCTCAATACTGCGAGCGATATGCTGGAGCACCAGATCACCAGTGGGATGACCGTAGGTGTCATTGATGGGTTTAAAATTATCCAGATCGATAAAACCACAGGAGAGGATGCCATTTTGGTTGCGCTTGATGCGGCTGATCTCCTGATGTAGCTGCATATCAAATTTGCGCCGGTTGAATACACCGGTCAGCGAATCAAAGATGGCCATCTCTTCAAGCCTTTCAAAATGTTCCAGTGTTTTGAAGGTCATGTTCAGGTGAACGGATGACATCTCTAGCGTAATGACCTGTTCCTTGCCCAGTGGCAATGCTATGTCAAACAACAGGAGACCGGCCAGACGAGTGTCCTGCCATAGTGGCAACAGCACATTGTAGTTAGCATGAAATTCTGAGCATTCGACCGAAACAGGGGGCTCAAAAACCTTGTAGCGTTGATCACGGCTCAAGCTGTTACAGGCAGATTGAATCGTTAGGCAGGCTGATAGTTCAGGTGGGCTATCGGTGCCAAGAGGCATGGTTTCACCGATAGCACCAACAAATCGAGGCTTCTCATCAGTCTTGTTAAAAATGATGGCAAGCCCTTTAATCGCATTAATATGGTTATGAATCTCGTCAAATGAACGGGAAGTGACATCACAGATGGCAGGGTGATGCTCCAGCTGTTGGGTGATTTCCAGCATACAGTTGAGTAGGCTTAAACGGGTGCTCTGTGTCTCGATGGTACGCTCATTGCGGAGCTCCTGATTGGCCATATCAAACAATAGTTTGGCCGATTTGGAAGAGATTAGTTCTATGTGATGTGGTTGTGTGAATGCATAGAGGATGTCGTAAAGTTCGGCATTGCCGGTGACATCAATGATAATATCACCGTTGAAACGCTCTAATGTTCTGGTTCTGTCGGTTGACGTGGTGATGCCCAATTGCCGGGCAAGCTGAAAGGCAGGTGCATCTTCAATAATGTCTACTATCGCGTGAATGGATATATCATCCGATTGACTTAAAACTTCCAGCATAGCCAGACCACCGAGTCCTGCACCGAAGATCAGAATATCGATCCTTTTTGAATTCATACTTACACTTGCCAGTGATTTTACCAGTAGCTGTAAATCTTGCGTTGGTCGGGAATCAGTCATTCAGTCTCCGAAAGTAGCCGTGATTGGAGCGTGGTCAGAATACCAATTATCGGTATAAACACCAATGTCTTTAATATTTTTGGCCGTTTCGGGTGTGCATATATGATAATCAATACGCCATCCGACATTATTGGCACGTGCCTGGCCACGATTAGACCACCAGCTATATTGCTCTTTTTCTGGATACAATTGACGCAGCACATCTGTAAAACCGGCTTCGATCCATTGCGTAAACCATGCACGCTCTTCGGGCAAAAAGCCTGAGTGCTTTTGATTGCCGCGCCAGTTTTTCAGATCAATACGTTGATGGGCAATATTGATATCACCACAGACAATAAGTTCACGCCCATCGTTTTGTAGCCGTTGCATCAGCGGCAGAAAACGTTCTAAAAACGTCATTTTTACCGTTTGACGCAGTGCTGAACTGGAGCCTGATGGAAAATAAACACTGATGACCGAGAGCTTGGAACCATTCGCGCCCAGAAAATCAGCCATGACAAAACGCCCTTCGGCATCCATGTCTGACCAATCAGTGTCGGGGTCGATAGCAGCCAGACCGATGTGCACAGCATCGGGTTTTAAACGCGAATAGAGCGCTACTCCGGAATAACCCGGTTTTTGGGCAAAGTGATAATGATGATGATAACCGTCAGGCATTGCTTCTGACGGGATCTGATGGGCATGCGCCTTGAGTTCTTGTAAGCAGAGAAAATCGGCGTTCTGATCTGAAAACCAGTCCCAAAACCCTTTTTTGGTGGCGGCACGAATGCCATTGAGATTTGCTGTGATGATTTTCATGAGCCAACAGTAACGCTGATCGCAAGCTGAGTAAAAAAGGTTCATTGCACATTAGCGGGAGATATCAACGTAAGGTAAATGTTCGGCGTTATTCAATCATAAAAAAATCAAGCCATTAGGTAAAGAATATCCCCTGGGGGACGAATACACACATCAGGTGAATGCAGTTTACTGCAGAGAATATCCCCTGGGGGACGAATTATGAACATGATAAACAATCTAGAGAGCTGGGGAATGGATGGCTGTATTGTAGAGAGTGGCTTGGACGGTTACTTCACAGGCTGTGAAGCATCAATTGTCCAGATATGAAAGCCGGAAGTAGAGCCTGAGCCAAGTTGATGCTGTGCGCGAAGGGCTTTAGCAATTTTGCGATCTGAATGAAAGTATATTTTACCATTTTTGTCCATTCTAGCGGCACCATCGCGAGCTTGATTATGCGTCAGCTGTGTCAGGTTGCGACCGTTGATATCAATACTCCATATATCCCATTGGCCCTTATTGGCATGGCGAAGGTCTGGTTTGGCACGGTTAGAGGTGAAGAAGAGCTGCTGGCTATCCTTGCTCCATGATGGTTGGACATCCACGCTTCTGCTGTCGGTAATCTGGATGAGCTCGGAAGAACCATCCAGAGAAATGCGGAAGAGGTGCATGCTACGGCCTGTTTGCATGGAAAATGCAAGCCACTGACCATCAGGAGAGACTGAGGGGTTGACACCATTGGCCAGCACCTGCTCTTCGCCATCTGCATTGAAGCGGACAATGTCTGTACGAAAGCCGTCAAAAGTCCAGTTGTTGAAATTATCATCTGCTTTATGACGGGAACGGGTGTTCTGATGCTGCTTGTTTCTGCGCACCAACGGTGTCAGCTGAACCGCAATAATGGTGTTGTTTTCAAGTAAAATGGGTTGCGTGATCATACCATGCAGAACCTGAATACGGCGCTGCATGCCTTCTCCATCGGAAATTTTTTCCCACAGCGCCAGTCCACCGGCGCGTTCCGATAAATAATAGACATGTGCATTGTCTCGCCAGTCAATGGAATCAAAGGCTCTGTTGTCGTCGGAAATGCGATTGGCAGGGTCACCATTCTCACTAAAATGGCGAGAAATCCACGATGAGTTGCGTTTGCTGTTCAGGGTGATCAAAAAGCGGCCATCGGGAGAGGGGCGGGCATACATTTCTGTTTGACCGGGTTCCAGCGTTAACAATTGCGCTGCATCAGCAGGCTGATCGTCATGACTGGAGACGGATGCTTGAGCATTGCGATGCTCACCCATCCAGTCACTAATGCTGTTGGCAGAGGCTGAATGGACGCCCGCAATCAGAAAAGAGGAAATCAAACTTATTATTAGTCTATTCATTGTGCGCATCAGGCTATTCTCCTTAGTGTATGTGTGCCGGATCAGATGTATCAGGTGCCGCGCATAATGAGGGGTAAAATTGTATTGTCTGTGACCCTGCTCACACATATATCCGTTGATCTGTTGTTATAGCTCAAGCGATAGCCCATTGGTTTTTAACCATAGTTTGGCATGGCGATAGTCCGGCATACTCTGCTCAACGACATGCCAGAATTGTTTGGAGTGATTGTGATGAATCAAATGGCATAGCTCATGCACAATGACATAATCAATAACCCATTCAGGAGCCATGATTAAGCGCCAGTTGAAATAAATGCGGCCATCATGATGGCAGCTTCCCCATCGGCTTTTATAGGTTTTCACACCAATAGAGGAGGGGGCTACACCAATTTGTGTGGCGAAGTGATGACAGCGTTGTTGAAAATGTTTTTCTGCTGATGTTTTGTACCAGCTTATGATCAGTTTCTTGAGCGTGTCGGGCGCATGACAGGGTACCTTGAGTTGATCGTTATCAATGTGAATGGCTGTTGTATTGTTGGATATATGGAGTCGATAGGTTTCATCTGTCAGTTGAAAATATTCACCTGCCGTAAAGCTTTTGGGCTGATAGCAGGCTCTCACTTCACTATTGAATTGTAGTTTTTCTTGTATCCATGACTGTTTCTCGCGCACAAATTTGTGGATAAGATCAGCGGGTGTTCGGCTTGGAGCAAGTACATCCACCTGATTGTTGCTTCGAATGACAATGCTTACGGTTCTGCGTTTCGGGCGGCGGATAATGGAGTATTTCAGATCCATAGATGTGTCGTTTGGCTATGCAACAATTTGTGTCAGTTTGATGATGTGATGGCTGCGGCAGTATTGACAAGAGGCAGTAATATTGCCGGCCTCATCTGCTAGAGAAGTAAGCTGCTCAGGTGAGAAATTCTTCATTGCCTGAGTTATCTTTTCAGGGCTGCAATCACAGTGGTAACGGTATGCATCCGTACCTGCCTGTTTAATCTTTAAATCGTTGAAATAGGTCAATATGGATGCAGTGGATGCTGTTTCAAGTACGCTGTTGGGGATCTTTGCCATACTTTCGACAGCCTTAAACCAGTCATCATCACTACAGCCGGGCATGGCTTCGATCATGATAGCAAGGTCTCCGTGTAGAACGATATCGGCTCTGATTTGCACGGATTGATGGAGGTAATGAATAAGATGGTCGGCTAAGAAATCGGATTCATGTTCAATGCTGGAGACATAAGGTTGCCCAAAGCCCAAATCACGCACAGTAGAAAAGCGAACTGGTTTGCCGAGCCAGCCAGATAGTGTTTCACCATCGTCGTGATGCAGAATAGTTTGGCCATCAGCCCAATTGATGAAACCGCGCACATCACCCTGGCGGGCTTCTGTTAATAGCATTTGAACGGGAGCTGCACTGGTCGTTGAATTGAGTTGCAGCACCTGACGGGTGCCACCTTTGCTGATGGAGAGTAGTAAGATGGATGCCAGCAGGCTTTGATCAAATAAGTGCGCAATATTGCCATTTAAGCCATGGATGCGATTGGCTTCCTCGAAAATATGCGTAGCGCGAATAAGGACCCCGCGCGCGCGCGCATCTGGCAGCAGAAAGCGAATCAGCTGGTCGGATACTGTTTTATCGGAATCAGGCTGAGTGGAGTCGGTTTGAGCGGAATATGTCGGCTCGCAACCGGTCTCATCCGGCACAATATTATCAGGGGGCGTTAATCGATCTGTTTTTGTAGCCATGCCTGAACCTCTGTTAATGAATCAAAACAAGATAGTGCACCAACATCGGTCAGTTCCTGATAAGAGAAACCATCACAGATGCCTAAAGGGCGGCTGCCAGCACGTGTGGCTGCTTTCATATCTGCAAGACCATCGCCAATCATGACCGATGCTGATGGTGCGATATTCAGTCGTTCACAGGCTAGTAACACAGGGGCCGGGTCAGGTTTTTCCGGCCGTCCCGGCATTTTACCAATGACCGTTTCAACGTAATGGCTCCAGCCTAAGGCTTGCAATTGTGCTTCAGCTCGGATTTGACTTTTGCTGGTGACGATAGCGCTTGGAATATTCGACGCTTTTAACCATTCAAACAGTGATACAGCACCTTCGAGCGGAGTGATATGATCAAGATAATCTTCATCGTGAATCTCTAAGAAACGAATGCCTGCTTCTTCTTTACGGTCACCAAACAGACTGATCATACTGCAATCACCCTTGCCTGTATGTCGTTTGACTTCCACATCACTCATGGTCGGCAGACCATATTCTATAAAGGTCTGGTTCAGGGCGCGAATGATGGGAGGGAAGGCATCAACAATGGTGCCATCCATGTCCAACAGGACGCCTTCTATGCGATGGCTATGCATGTGTGGGCTTGTTGCTTTGTAATGCAGCAAGGGCTTTTAACATCTCTTGTCGCAAAAGGGTGGCAACCGGACCGGGATGACCTGTGCCAACAGCTTCTCCATTCATGTGACAGACCGGCATGATGGCATTGGTAGTGCTACTCATCATACACTCGGTGAGGCCAGCTTCATCCAGTTTCCAACTGCGCTCTTCAACAGTAATATTCAAGGCTTTGGCAATGCGCAAGGCCATGTTTCGGGTGATGCCACCAAGCACCTGATGATCAAGCGGGTGCGTTACCAATACATCGTTGATGACTGCAAAGCAGTTGGTAGCACAGCCTTCAAGGATATGCTGTTGATCATCCTGCCAGAATGTTTCATCAGCGCCGCGCTGTTTGGCTTCCTGTTTCCCGATCACACTGGCTAGCAAGGCGATAGATTTAATATCGCAACGTTTCCAGCGAATATCATTTAAGGTAATGCCATCCACACCGGCTGATATTTTTTCATTACTAGGCATGGGCAAGTCACGTGAGGTGATCACCATGGTTGGTGTGAGAGTTTTCGATACCAGGTGCGAGCGTGGTGCCACACCACGTGTGATTTGAATATATACCATGGCATTGCGAAAGGGGTTCCGTTGATAGGTCTGCTCAATCAGGGATAGCAATGCATTGCGGCTAACCGGAGGCGTAATATCGATGGCCTGACAGGATCGCTCCAGTCGTTGTAAATGCGCATCTATATCGAGGAATGAACCGTTGAAACAGGCAATGACTTCATAAACGCCATCGGCAAATTGAAAGCCCCTGTCTTCAATATGAATGACGGCCTTCTCCAGTGGCAGGAAGTGCCCATTCACCCATGCAATCAATGCGATTACTCTGCGGTGCCGGGCTCACCTGTGACATCATCGAGCAGTTCGTTGGAGCTGTCACTGATCCACAAGCGTAAACCATCCCATTGACGACTTATCCATGATGCCTGTTTGATGGAATGCGTAGCCACCATCGGGAATGAACGAATGACTTCAGCCTTGGCATTGTCGCCGCCAATAACAGCTTCAATAGTACCCAGTTTTTGTCCTTTACTGATCGGTGCTTTCAATGGAGCATCATAACGCAGGCGAAAAGAGAGCTTAGCTTTGCTATTTTGTGGGATTGTTACCCATATTGGCGCGGTCGGTTTGAGCCAAATGGAATTTTTAACGCCTTCAAAGACTTCAACCTGACGTCGAATCTCACGTTCAGTTGGGCGGACGGTAATGAAATTTCTAAATCCATAGCCCAGTAGTTTTTTGGATTCTCTAGCCCTGGCCCGATCAGAATTTGTGCCAAATACAGATGTGACAAAACGGGTGTTGTTTTTTTCCGCTGATCCAACCAGACAATAACCAGCCTCTTTGGTGTGTCCTGTTTTGATACCATCAGCATCCGGAAAGCTCCATAACAGACGGTTGCGGTTGGGTTGGGTATGGCCATCAAAGGTATAATCACGTTCACCAAACAGTTTGTACTGTTCTGGATAGTCACGCCATATGGCTACACCAAGAATACTCATATCCATGGCTGAGCTATAATGGGATTCGGATGGGAAGCCGGTGGCATTGGAGAAATGGCTATGCTGCATGCCCAGAGCTTTGGCTTTTTCATTCATCCGGTCGGCAAAGGATTCTTCAGAACCATCCATGTGTTCGGCAATGGCTATGCATGCATCATTGCCGGATAAGGTGGCTATGCCGTGCAATAACTCATTTACAGTTGGGTTTAAGCGGGGTTCCAGAAACATGGTGCTGCCACCAATCTTCCATGCTTTTTTACTGATTTTAATGCGTTCGTTGATGTCGAGCCTACCCTCTTTGACCGCTTCAAAGGCCAGGTAGAGTGTCATCATCTTGGTTAGACTGGCCGGAGGTAGTTGCTCGTCGGCATTGTGTTCGGCAATGACCTGTCCGGAGCGAGCATCCAGCATTGCCCATGATTTGGCTTCTAATGTTGGTGATGTTCCTTGGGATGAAGCGAACGCAGTGGAACTCAATATTGCGCTCATGAGCACTGTTGTTAGCAATAAAGCTAAAAAACCTGAGCCAGTTTTATGTTGTTGTTTGCTGTTGCAGTTAGCTGCAAACGATGTGATTACCATTGCCAATCCCCTTCAGGTTCTGCATGCCATTGAATATCTTGTCCCAGTGCAGGCCTGATGATCTGTAAAGTTTGAGCGTGCAACATTAAACGTGCATGTGCTTTTCCGCCATAGCGCATATCACCGAGAATCGGACAATGCAAAGCAGCCAGGTGAATACGCAATTGATGGGTGCGTCCGGTATGTGGAATGAGTTTGATTAATGCTCTGTTACCTTTGCGTTCTACCACTTCTGCTTCTGTTTTGCAGGCACGGCCATGCTCCGAAATATGATAACGCCCGCGCTGGTCGCGCTCGCTACCTATGGCGAGCGTGATGGTTTGTTTGTCCCATGCAGGAGCAGGTTCAACAACAGCCAGGTAGGTTTTAAACGTGCAGCAGTGCCATAAGGCTTGTAAATCCTGTAGTTGTTTAGGGCTGGAGGAGAACAACATGAGTCCTGAAGTGCCACGGTCCAAACGGTGTACCGGTCGCAAGTCGGCAGAAATCTTGGGTGCAAGTGCCAGATGTTGAGCCAGTTCATAGGGTAGCGTGCCACGGCTACGATGCAGGGCTTCTTGAGCATACTGATTGCTGCGCTTATGCAGCAGGTATAATGGTGGTCGCTGCCAGACGATTTGCTCGGCAGTGAAGGGTGTGAGTTTCTCTTTTTCTAATAGAACAACGCGTAATTTATCACCGGAATAGATGCTGCGACCGGCAGTCCTGCAGCGTTTCTGATTAAGATAGACGCCACCCTCATCAATAGCGCGGCGGCTGCGGCGGCGTGAAAGGTGTAATAACAGTGCTAAGGCCTGATCTAAACGAAGGCCATTTTCTTTGTCGCTCACTACCGCGCGCAGATCCTGGTAGTTGGCAGTGGGGTGGGTTGCATCAGGTTTCATGTGTACGGCTCTAGTGCATCCAGAATATCCTGATGTGAGTGGCACAGATGAATGCAATGAAAAGCCTTATCGGCCGACAACACCAGTTGATCAGAAAGTGTGGCGATAATGGGTTGCCACATATCACCATAGAGAAGCAGCGGGCGTGGTTCCAGCACACGAATAGCAATGAGGTCCCATGTCATGGCCAGTTCGGCCAGTGTGCCAAGGCCACCGGGCAATACTAACCATGCGTCAGCCTGTTCAATCATGGTTCCCATGCGATCAAAGAAGTTTTTTGCACGAATCTCTTCGCTTAAGGTGTTGTTCGGAGGTGTGGGGAAACGCTCCAGCGTGATGCCTTGGATATGGCCGTTACCGGCATGCATACCTTCAGAAAATGCAGCCATCATGCCCTGATGGCCGCCTGTCATGCCATCCCAACCGGATTCGGCGATCTGCTTGGAGAGCGCCGTTACATCCTGATATATCGGCGTGTCAGGGCCAATGCGGGATGAGCCAAATGCGGCCAGGCGAGGGCGTGTTGTCGATTTTACTGTACTCATTCAATAATCACCATGGGCTTATCAAAGCCTTGCTGCTGTAGTGATAATACTGTTTTTTCAATATTTACCATGTCTTCAAACGGGCCGATACGCACACGATAGAGCGTTTTCTCAGCGATGTGCACGGCAATAATGTGGGCTGCCGGAAAGGCGGTTTTTAATTTGGCTTGCAAGCGACCGGCATTTTCTTGTGAGCCAAAGGCGCCCAGTTGCACAAATATTTTTCCGGATGGCGCCGTTGCTGGCAGTGATAAGGTGTCAGGGCTGGAGACGGTGATGGTGTTGGGGTGGTCTGCTGCTTTGAGTTTGGCGTCCATAGTCAGCGTTTTCGTTGTTCTACTTGGGGGGATATCAAGTGATTGCACACGCACATGGGCCGTACCCTGCTTGGTGTAACCGAGGGCATTGGCAGCAGCATAAGAGAGATCAATCAAGCGATCTTTCACAAATGGGCCGCGATCATTCACGCGCACAATCACGCTACGGCCATTGTCCAGATTGGTTACCCGCATCAAGGTAGGCAAGGGCAGTGTTTTATGTGCAGCCGATAAGGCATGCATATCATAGGTTTCACCATTGGCGGTGAGCAGTCCATGGAATTTGGTGCCATACCATGACGCCGTGCCTGTTTTGTCATACAGCCCTACATCTTTTAGAGGCGTGTACAATTGCCCTGAGACCCTATAAGGGTTACCTGTTTTTTTAAAGCCGCCAATGCCATTTGGTAAAGCTGCATCACGATTTGGTGCGGAGTCAGGTGCAGAGTCAGGTACATCGCTCGGTATGGTGTTTGGTACTGAATTTAACGTTGTCGAGATATGGGGCGAGCACCCTGTGATGGCTAGGGCCAGTAGGGATAGCAGTAGGGTGGGGGTGATTAATCGACGGCGAATGTTGGTCTCTCCAGCATGGCCGCGATTTCTGTGACGGCCATGGCATAATTAAAGGAAGGGTTGTATCGCATGATGACTTTAAAGTTGTAATGTACCAATGCGAACCGCATGCCTTGTTTGGTTTCCATTTCGATAATGCTGACTTTATCACTATCGCGCCAGGGTTGTGGAATGGCGTTAAATATTTCAGGCATGGATTGGCGTAGATCAGCCAGTGTTACCCAATGCTTTAATTTTCCCTTAGCAATTTGTTGCCATTCAGGTGTGAGCTTGGTTTCCATGGGTAACCAGAATGCCGAAGGACGATTGTGTTGCCAATGGTGTCGTTTAAAGTAATTGGCTACGCTGGCAATGATATCGGGTTTGGAGTGAAACACGTCACGGATACCATCACCATCTTCATCCACAGCGTATGCGCGGAATGAGGTCGGAATAAATTGTATGGAGCCAAAAGCACCGGCATATGAGCCTTTGAGCGTGCTCAGTTCAAACTTGTCCTGACGGCTGATTTCTATGATGGCACCGAGCTGTTTGCGAAAGAAGTCAGCCCGACGCGGGAAGCCGGTAGAGAGGGTATAGAGCGAATCAAGTACGGGGCGCGTGCCGTGGGCAACACCGAAACGTGTCTCAATACCGAGGATGGCAGCAATAATGACGCTATCAACCTGATATTTTTCTTCGATTTGGTTAAAAATGTGCTGATGTTTGTGAAGGTAGGCGAGGCCTTTATCCTGCATACTCTGTTTGATGAACAGTGGACGATATTTCGCATAGGGTTGTGCTTCCCACTGGCCATTCATGCGTTGAACGATCTTTGGCTGAAATGTTGCCTGCTTCAGAATGGTACTAATTTCAGTTACTGGAACATTGATTTCTGAAGCCAGTAGCGTGCTGAGTGCTTCGCGGCTGACATACTGTGTGCCATCCGGATCCTTGTTCGCTGCATCAGCAAGTGTTGGCGTGAGCGCGGCCAAGCATGCAAGCAATATGAGTTGCCGAAGTGGTTTGAATGAGACGTGTGTAAACGTTGCCAGAGGGCTGCCTGAATGATTCATGTCCGAAGCTTAACGATGGATGCGGGTGACAGAAAGGTAAAAGAAAGAAACAGTCGTGGAGACAGTTTTTTTAACATCAAATGATGCCTTATATTTTGAAAAAAGCGCTGCCCTATATTTGAACAGTGAGGTGCGTGAATGGGTTGAATATATCAACGATATGGTGGTTTCCATGCACGTGTCATGCTGGCATAGTGCGGCCGCTTGAAGGGTGGTGTCATGCATCGAATTGCTATGCATATTGATGTGAATCGACTTTCTGTGTTTTTTATTTATAGTTTTTGTGGGGATTGTTCATGAAAAAGCAATATTTGTTTGCGGCAATGATTGCCGTTTTCGGGGTGTCCGTTGCCCATGCCGGAGTTGTTACCTCAGCCGGTTCCACAACCGTACAGCCAGCCATGAAAGCATGTGCTAAGGTGTATAAAAAGAGCCATGCTGGTGTACATATTGTGATCGCCGGTGGCGGCTCCAGTAAGGGTGTGAAAACGGTTGCCAAAGGAAAAGTGGATATCGGTCGTGCTTCACGCTCTGTGAAAGAGAAAGAGATTAAAAAATATCCTGATCTGAAGATCCATAAAATTGCCACGGATGGTGTTGTCTTGGTGGTCAATGCAGACAATCCGCTTGCAAGCCTGACTTCGGCTCAGGTTGAGCAGTTGTTTAAAGGTGAAGCTTCAAACTGGAGTGCTGTCGGTGGTCATGATGGAGAAGTGCATCTGATATCGATGGGCGCTGAACATGGCACTTATGAATTATTTACCAAAAAGTTCCATCTGAAAGGTGTAGCAGAGGAAGATACGATTACGTTTGATAAAGGTCAGGCCTGGGTGGCGTTTTCACAGGATGTGGCGCTGGATAAAGTCGCCCATGATGTCAACGCCGTGACCTTTGCTTCCGTTGGTGTGGCCAGCGATTATGCTACTGGTGGCAAGGTGAAAGTGCTTACACTTGATGGCATTGAAGCGACACCTGAAAATGTGGTATCCGGCAAATATAGTGTATCGCGCCCGCTATTGCTGCTGAGTAAAGGCGAACCTGTTGGTGAAGCCAAAGATTTTATTGCCTATATGCAGGGTGCTGAGTGTCGGGCGATTGTGAAAGGGATGGGTTACATTCCACTTAAATAGTCCCTTTTTCCGGGTACATAAACCAAACTGTGTGTTACATTATTAGGAGATTTAAATGCGTTATATGTTTTGTATGCTGATGGCTTCAGTGGTTACACTGGTGAGTACGGCTGCTTATGCTGATGACTCAAGATCGTTGAACTTCATTATTCTTGAGAAAACAACAGCCAGCTTTGATTATGATCCGATTATTTTTGGTGGTTTCGGTGCGTTTATCCGTGCTATGGATGGAGCCAAGGTGGCACTGTTGTCACACTCTGCAAAGTCTATGAATGGTGATGTGATGAACTTGCAGCAGGATGTGTTGAAAGAGGGAGCCAAGGGTGAGTTCGATGATGTTGGTGTGAACTGCCAGCTTACCTTTACCTATGATGGGCCGGCAGATGACGTGGAATACCATATTGCTGGTGATTGTCAGATCCATGGCCGTTTTCATGGCGAATCCATGACATTAAAAGCACACGTGCCAACAACCGATCTGGCTGATGCAGCCAAGACGGGTGATATCTGGATTCAAGTGTATGAAGATAAAAAATCAGGTGTCGCATTTTACGCCAATGCCAGTAATCACTGAGTTGTTACTTTTTTTGGTTCATGGCACATGAAGCGATAAGTCTCATCGTATTTTCAGTTTTTCGGCCAATTGTCTGAGTCCATACACGGCTTCAACGCGTTTTTCATGCAGACAGGATTGCAGGGTGGCGTCGTTGTCAGACAGGCTATTTCTTGAAAACTCCTGATGCCACAAATGTAATAATGGTGTGCCATACAGATTTCTTCGTGTGAGTCCTGCATGAAATAAACGCGCTGTAATATCCGAGTCTTCACGGCCCCAGCCGGTGAAGCTCTGGTCATAGCCATTAATGGCTTGCAAGTCCTTCAACCAGAAACTCATATGGCAGCCCCGTAGGCCGCTGAGCTTACTATTTTCGATGCCAGTCAAGGGTGGAATAAATGCGGGCCAAATACGATTGATGGATTTGCTGCGTTGTAATGACAGCAGGGTGGCTGTTGCAGTGAGATCATGCAGCTCAATGTCTTGTTTTCTTACTTGGGTACTGAAAGATTCATTTAATAGCAGACGAGAGCCGGTAAGGAATGATCCTCGTTTACATAGTCTTCGATGTGAGGCAATCAGCGCAGGGAATGGGATGCAATCTCCATCGGTAATAAGCACATAGGGCTCTGACACCGCTAATAGCGCACGGTTGCGTATTTCCGAGAGCCGAAACCCATCATCCTTATGCCAGATATGATGCAGAGGAACAGGGTATGCTGCGCGCATGTTATCTATAAGAGTGCGGGTTTCTTCACCAGAGCCATCATCAGCCACATAAATGGAAAAGTGTTGATCCGTTTGAAGGCGGTACCCTTCAAGCACACATCTTAAATCATCAGGCTTGTTGTAGGTGGAAATAATAACCGCAATGCTATCAGGCATGCATGGCTTTCCATGCACTTTCAATCATGGCGTGTATATCATGCTTGGCAGTCCAGCCGCTAAAGGTTTTCCAGGCGCTGCAATCTGCAATCAGCGTTGGTGCATCACCGGGGCGAGCGGGGTGGGTGTCATAATCAATGGTGCAGCCGGTGAGTTGTTCTACGGCATCAAAGACTTGCTTCACACTGTATCCGCTACCCGAACCAAGATTGAATGGTTGAAAGAAACCGGCTTTTTGTTGGCGTAATTGTTGTGACGCTAACAAGTGAGCCTCGGTCAGATCCCGAACATCAATGTAGTCCCGAACGGCAGTTCCATCTGCGGTTGGATGGTCTGTTCCATACATACTGAAGGTGCTTTTACCTGCTGCCAGCAACAGGTTTGGGATCAAGTGTGTCTCTGGATGGTGGTTTTCAAGTAGTACTGGATCTCCGCAGCCGGCCACATTGAAATAGCGCATGCAGATGGCGCGAAGCCCGCGCTCTTTACAGGCAGCTTGCAGTAATGTCTCACCAACATGTTTACTTTTTCCATACGCAGATAGCGGTTGGCACGGCGTGTGTTCATCAATAGGAATAGATGCAGGAATCCCATACACCGAACATGACGAGGAAAAAATGAATAGGCTCTCCTTTTCCAGCCCCTCAATAGCATGCATGGTCATGCGTAAATTTTGCGACAGATAGCTCCATGGCGCATGCATGGATTCTTCTACAATACTTTTTGCTGCAAAATGAAAAATAACATCCGGCTTGAAGGCGCGAATTTTTAGCACGGATTCAGGTTTGGTCAGATCCTGTTCAATCAGTTCAACACCCTCGGGAATCACATTGCGGTGGCCTGTTGAGAAGTCATCCAGTACAGCAAGCTCAATTCCATGTTGTTTTAAAAGGTGCACCATGTGGGCACCAATATACCCGGCTCCACCTGTGACAAGGGCTTTCATTGTTCAGCTACAGCCAACAGATCAGCGCAAATGAGTGCATCGATATTGCCAAGCTGGAAGGCTCGCACGGCATCAGAGGCTGAGCACACGATGGGTTCCTCATGCATGTTAAAGGACGTGTTGATCAGTGCCGGCACACCTGTTCTGGCATGGAAGGCTTTGAGTATGGCGTAAACCTCGGGATTATCCTGTTGCCTTAACACCTGAGGGCGTGCGGTGCCATCAATATGAATAGCCGCCGGAATCTGCTCTTTGGCGATGTCCGAAGCATCGTAGGTGATGGTCATAAAGCGGGCAGCATAGTGTTCAGGTTTCCAGCTCGGGAAATACTCGGCTGCGTACTCTTCCATAATAATGGGGGCAAAAGGCATAAATTCGGTGCGTTGAAGTCTGTCATTGAGCCACTTGTTAATCGTTGGATCGGAACAGGAGGCAAACAAGGTCCGGTTTCCCAGTGCGCGCGGGCCATATTCCATACGTCCTGCAGCACGCGCAACAACACGACCATTGGCAAGTAGCTCCGCTACCTGGTCGGCTAAATCATCAGGTTGTGTATAGCTAGCTCCGGCGGCCTCCATTGCCAGTTTGGCCGAAGCCACTTCAATGTCGGGGCCAAGATATGCTGATGCCATAAATTGTGGGATCAGACCGCCCTTGTTGTCCGCATAGGTATTCAGCGCTGCACCAACTGCCAGTCCACCATCACCCATATTGGGGTGAATATAAATATTATCCACATTATCAAGTTCCAGAATACGCTGGTTCAATTTAACATTGGCGAATACGCCACCAGCCAAAGCCAGCTTCTGGATGCCACTCTCTTCAACCCATGCATGGATAAAATCGCAGACAAGCTGTTCAGTGAATGTCTGTAAGCCTGCCGAAATATCTTCTCGTGAGAGCCCTTGTGAGAGTGATTGGTAAACAGTAGTGGTCTCTTTTCGATTACCAAGCATCGCCAGTAAGATTAAATCAGCATCAAAGGTGGTGTGCTTACCCCTTTCTGTGACATGTTCATGTAAGCGAGAGCAAAAAGGTTCCGGATTGCCATAGGCCGCTAGTCCAACAATTTTGCCTTCATGGCGCATGGGTTTAAAGCCCAGGTGCGCGGTAACAGCCGAATAAATATTACCAACGGAGTGCAGGGCAGAAAGCCAGCAGCGGGATTTCATCTTGCCTTGCTTGCCGGTCCAGACAGAGCCGCAATGGCTCTCCCCATGCCCGTCAAGGGTGATAACAAGCACCTCTTCATCTGGCCATGGGCAGCAATAATAGGCGCTGGCGGCATGGGCCTGATGATGTCTGGTTTCACTGCGTGGTAAGGATGCTACGGATTCAGGTACCTTGCGAGAGGAGCAGGCCTGAATAGATGTGCGCAGTGGTAATTCAAGAAGTTTGCCGGTTAAATATTTCTTAAAGGCAGCATCAACGCTTAGTGATCGTGCTTGCTTATAATTCTTCAGCATATCCGGTAGGTATTTGATGTTCGAACGCTGTGCAAGGGCAGTGAAATCAGGCGTTGATTCTTGCATATCAAGCATCTGCTTGAGTGACAGGAATGGATAACTGTAATCATTCTTTTTACGGCTCAGACGTTCTTCTTCGGTGGCTGCAAGCACCACACCATTTTCAATCCATGCAACGCCGGAGTTATGTGCCGCTCCTGCATTTGGGTTGCTTGATGAATAACCGTGAATTCCAATGATTTTCAAGAAAATTCTCCTAAAGATAGATAAGACAAAGGCCGTGTTAAATCAGTGATAGCATCCATCGCGTTGAACACTGCTACAGTATCTATGTGCCTGTTCATGGCGTTTTCGAATACGACTTAAGATGTGCAAAAATACGACCGAATTTTATTTTGGCCATCATTTTCAGTGGAATATGACGTTCATCATCGGTCATCCACAACAGCATCTTACCTTTATTGGTGAATATGCCCGCTGTTTTCAGTTTGGGCCTAACCAGAATACAACTTACTTTTTCACCCCAGGGCGCTTTCAATATCTCTTTGCGTGGCAAAATGTTCACTTCAATCTCATATTGTTTGCGTGAATCAAACACCGGGATATTGATTGTTTGACCGGGCGTGAGTGTTAAACCGCGTACGGCGAGAAACGCATCAATCACACTCAAGTGACCGGCAGGTACATCAAAGTGTTCGGTGATTTGATTCTGGGTGTGGGTGATTTTATTCTCTTTCCAGAGGTATTCGGTGCGCTTTTTGGCTCTGTATTTGCGTTCATGCAGGTCAGCATCAAACAGGGTGCTTTGCATCTTACCATCAACGCAGAGCCCTTCCGCAGTGATGTAATCCCGTACCTTCCTGAATGCATCAAGAAATTTATTGGTGCGGGCAAGCGTTTTGACCTGCCAGCCATTGTCACCGATAGCGGCAATATCCAGTGTGGTAGAGCCTGCATTAATGAATTCCCAGCCAATGTTAAATGTGAGATGTTCACCAATGTAGGGCATGCATTGGTTTGTCGCGATCGTTGCGTTTGTTTTAGCGGCCTTGCGTGTTGAAGATGAGGTGAGGGCTGTAGTGATGTTTGCTGTGCTGACTGTCTCTGTTGCTGCGGTCGCCTCAGCGGTAAGCGCTGTAACCGTCAGGCAACAGGCACACAGTATGGCAAAGCCGAAACGCAGCATGTGTGTATTAGTTGCCTTGCACCAAAGAGAGTAGAAACAGGGCGATAGAATTATCCCAGAATATTAGGCCAGCCATGCCAATCATGCCGGCAGTTAAGCCGGCGGCATGCTTCCATTCACGATGCTGGCTTACCAGCTCCCAGGAGAATGAACCACTGAACACACTGCGGTTCCAGCGTGGCAACAGAGCAGGGGTGTTGGCCATAAAATCGCTATAGGTGGCGCCAAACATTTCCGTCAGATTCTTCTCTTCATTTTTCCAGGTGGGCATATAGATGATGAAGAATGCAATGGTGACGATGATAAATGCGGGCAAACTGTCACCGGTAATGCAGAAGCCGGTCGCAATCAGGAAATGTCCGAGATATAGCGGGTGCCGTACCATGGCGTATGGGCCGGTTGAGGTGACCTGGGCCGATTTGTGGATATGGCCGGAAGCCCAAATGCGCAGGGCTTCTCCGATGACGATAACAGCCAGACCGATAAGCCAGCTTGATTGCGTGGGCCTGGCGAAGACAATAATAGCCAGTCCCATGAGAATGCTGGCTGGAATGCGGGCGCGTAGGAGCATTGTGTGCATCTTCTGTGAAAATGTATATTCAGAGCTCATGTAATATCCTTGTAATAGACTCAGGTTTAATCGCATCCATGCAGACAAATTGATTGCATGTGCGTTTGAAGCAAGGGCCACAGGCCGGACTGGATTCGATATGCCAATGCTTCACTACCTTCGTTGGATTTTGTTGTTCTGTTGCTGTTTGTTCAACCGTGAAGGGAGCCGAATTCCATGATGCAGACGGTCCCCAAAATGTGATGGTTGTTTGATTCAATGCCGCGGCCAGATGCAGTAGGCCAGTATCTGCGCCAACCACAGCTTTAGCTGCCTGAATCAATGCGACCAATGCTGACATATTCAATCGTTCGGGCAAGGCGTAGCCATTACTTTGTGCTGCAAGGTTTTGCGCTTGTGTTTGTTCCGTCTCGTTTCCCCAGCTAAACAGGGGTGTAATGCCTTGACCATACAGGCTACGGGCAATATCTATCCAGCTCTGTTCAGGTAGCTGTTTTGTTTTCCAGCCGCCGGCTGCATGCAGAATGACATAACTGTGCGCCTTCAGGTCAAGCCGTTGAAGCAGTGTGGTATCGGCGCGGCAATGGCTGTGTGCGATGTCGATTTGTGGTGCGCGGTAGGGAATTGCCTCAGAAGGTGTATCTGATGATGGTGCCAAAAATGCTATAAACGATGATGCAAACGGGGCGGCAGCAATACGTCGATATTGCTGCACCACATGCTTATCCTGCGGGTGAAAGCGGATATTTCTGGTCAAGATCATGCTGGCTTTCTCGCGCAAAAAATGTGGATCAAAGGCATAGACGGGTGAACCACAAGCGCGTGCAAGTACGGCTGATTTGATCAGACCTTGCAGGTCAATGACCGCATCAAAACCAATTTTCCGTAACGCTTTGATGGCTTGCCAGGCAGAGCGCACAGGGTGATCACCCTTGAGCGCAACCTGATGCACAATCACATTGGACGGTAAAATATTTGTGACAAATCCATAACGTTGATCCACCAGCCAGTGGACTTCACTGACCTGCTTTTGATCAAGAATATCCTGCAGGGCGGGCAGGGCATGAATAATATCACCAAAGGCGGACAGTTTGACAATCAGGACCTTCATATCAGTGGTCAGTAAGCATGGAATTGCATGCGTCCAGTAGCATGGTCGGTGTGATGTTGGCCATACAGGGGTGGCCGCTGACACTGCATTCGCGTTGCAGGCACGGGCTGCAATCTGCCGGTTGATATAAGACGTTTACACGCGGGCCGGAGGGAGCCGTGCGCGCAGGATCCGTGGCTCCGAATGGAGTAACCGTTGGAATACCTAAGCCTGCCGCGACATGCATCAGCCCTGAATCATTGCACAGCATAAGTTTAGATGCGGAAATCAGTTGCAGGGCTTCGGTCATATTGGTTGATCCTGCCGCATTCCAGTGCGGACTGGCGATGTCTGCTATGATCTGTTGGCTAATGCCATGATCTTCCGGCATACCCAGTGTAAGCGGTTGCCAGCCTGCATCTGCCAACTGCTTAACCACCGCATGAAAAGCATCCGGTGGATAACATTTGGCCGCCCCGAATTGGGCGCCCGGAGCAATGCAGATGACCCGTTTCGGATCCAGACCATGTTGCTGCATGAGCTTCTGCCCGGTTGATTTGCCACCGGCAGGGCTTGAAAGCGTAACTGCCGTGTCTTCTGTCGGGATCTGCATCTGTGTGGCAATATCGAGATGAAACAGGCGGTGATGTAGATGCAAGGTGTCGATGCGATGGGGCAGTGCCCGGCTCAATAACAGACTGCGCCACTGGCCTCGATAGCCGATGATCTGCTTAATCCCTGCCTGACGGCACTGCCAGGCGGAGCGGAAACTGTTAGGGAATAGGAAGGCGATGTCGGCAGCAGGTATGCTCGACTGATATTGTGCATGGTTTAGGCCAAGGTATGGCAGCAGCTCTTTTAACCATGCTCTGCCGCATACCGAAATTTGCTCAGTACCGTGCTGCGCATAATAGGTCGCGATGCTTTTCAGTGCGGGTTGCGCCATGATGACATCACCAATCCAGTTTGGTGGCATCAGTACCAGATGTTGATCTGTTGTCATGCGCTACCGGATGTGTGTGGATGACTGGTTTTGTGGGTGCAGACAAACAGATGCCATTCGCGATTAATATACGGGTTTGAAAACGGTCTGATGTTCAGTCTTTTTTCTTCAATAATATTGAAGTGTCGTTGTAATGTGCGCTGAATGCCCGTCAGTGAGTAGTAATACGGGCGCGTTTTTTTACACAAAAATGGACAAAATTGCATGGCCCAGTAATGCAGACGCGATTCAATGGGGCAGTGTGTGCGGATAGATAAAATAAGGGTGCCATTGGCTTTTAGCAGACGCTCGATTTCATGCATGATCAATTCCGGGTTGAGCGAATGCGAAAGCATATTCAGGCAGAGAATGAGATCATAACTATTGGCCGGCTTGGAAATACGTTCAGCCACTGTTGCTAAATATTCAGCATCTTCAGGCAATTCACCGGGAAACATGCGCCTGAAATCATCGATTAACGGATCAATATAGGTTTTGTGTTTGAGATTCAACAGGCGTGAAATGCAGCATGGGCCGCCGCCGATTTCAAGGACGGAGGCATCTTCAGTGTATTGTTCGGCATAGTGCCGGATGGTGGAAAGGGTGGTGTTTTCAAGGCGCTCTCTCTCAGCACTAAGACTTTTTTGACTCCAGCGATCTGAAATGAGTTTGAGTGAGGCTTGCCAGCGCAAGCGGGAAACGGGCTTATGTTTGCTCATGCTTGCTCCTGTTCATCAAGGTATAACCAGCGCCGATGAATCCATAACCATAATTCAGGTCGTTGATCAATGGCCTGCGCATAGGCTTCGTGCAGCGCTTCCGTACCAGCGAGAGCATCCTGCTCGCTATCCGCATGCTGTGGGGGCAATGTTATGCGTTTAAATTCAATGCGGAAACGAAATTGATGACCAATGCGATGCACGATGCCAGCAAACAGGGCTGAATGATTACGTCTGGCATAGGTTGCAGGCAAGGTGGTGGAGCGGGCAAGATGGCCCATAAAAGGCACCGGGACACCATTGGAAAGGTGTTGATCCACCATGATAGAGACGCTATTCCCTTGTTTCAGTGTTTTAGGAATCCAGCGCATATTTTCACGGCGTTCATGCAGGCGGTTGCCAAAGCGTTCTCTGCACTGCTTAAGAAAGGCATCGAGCGGCTGTTGACGCACAGCCCGATACATCTGATCGCCGGGAGCATTCACCAGAGATATCGATAGGGCGCCTATCTCCCAATTGCTGAGATGACATGCCGTAAAAATAGTGCCGTGGCCATCTGCAGCAGCGTTATTGATCTCTTCCAGACCGACGAATGCGATGCGCGATGTTAAAAACTGTTTGGAACGCAGGAATACATGCGGCATTTCAAAGGTGGTGCGGCCAAGTTCGGCAAAGGACTCGCGACTGATGCGCTGTTTCCATGCCATGCTTTTTTGCGGATAGACGCGATGCAGATTGCGCATGGCGATCTGGCGATGGCGGCCATCGATGAGATAGGCCACGCGCCCCAAACCCGCCCCTATGGCACCGGCCAGTCGAACCGGCAGACAGCGAATCAGATAGAACAGGATTTTAACCATGAATGCCATGTTGGCAGAGGGGCTGTTACGCGTTCAGACTCTTGGCTTCATCAATAAGCATGACCGGGATATCATCGCGAATCGGATATTCGAGCTGACAGCTGTCACAAACGAGACTATTTTTTTGCTCATTGTAGTGTACATCGCCCTTGCATTTAGGGCAGGCCAGGATTTCCATCAGCGCTTTATCAAGCATATCTGTCTCCAGTGTTGTGTTGCTAAGTTGTTAAAAAACAGAGGCTAGCGCCATGCACACAGAGCCTCAACAAAAATGCAGCCCGGTAAAGGGCTGCATGATCTCTGTTTTAGGATGTGATCAGGAAAACATCAGCCACGAACTTACACTGATAAAAAACTATAAATCCAATTGGCTTTTGAACTATTCGTGTTCATTCGTGGCTCGCTTTTGGTTTTATCTACTCGTTAAAGGTGTGGACGTTAGTCATCGCCGCCGAGCATGCCGAACATAGCAAGCACGTGCTGAAAAAGCAGAAATACGTCCAGGTAGAGGGTAAGTGCTGCGGAAATATACTCGTCATTCGGGTAATCGCGCAGAATGTTCGATGTGTCATACAGGATGAACGCTGAAAACAGCAATACACCAATACCGGACAGGCTTAGTGATAACAGTGGTGATTCAAAGAAGAAGTAGTTGGACAGACCCAATACGATCATGGCAATCAGTCCGGTCCAGACGAAGCCCTTCAGGAAAGAGAAGTCACGACGAGAGATGAAGGTGTAAGCGGTCAGTGAAACAAATGCTACGGCAGTGGTCATAAATGCTTGTGTAACCAGCGTACCGGATTTTGCAGCCACCATGCCTATCAGTGGAGAGATTGCCATGCCGGTGATAGCGCCAAAAGCCAGTAGGGCGATGAAGTTGATGCCCGGTATGTGGCGAACGCCCTGTACCAGAAAGATGCCGCCGATCATGACAAATAACATCATGAAGGGATGTTCCTGCGGGAAAGCGAAGCCCATCGACATGTATGCGCCGATGCTGCCGGCAGCGATACAGAGGGCAAGCATGCCGTATGTTTTACCCAGGAAACCGATGCGATCATCAGCTACCTGGCTGGTTGTCATTGTTGCTACGTTCATAGGTGTTGCCTCCAATGTTACATGTGTAAAAAAATCTATGCTGAAATGTACGGGCGCAATGATGCAGGTCAAGCAACGTCGCTAGCGCGGATAGGTTAATCGCATTAGTTTCTCGGTTAGAGGTCCAAGCTCTTCCTGCAGCCATGGAAACAGAGAACCTTGAATTATTAGCCCGCTCTATGATAATTCATCTGTGCAAAACAGGCATCCAATTGTTGAATGTAGAAGTTTCTTTGCCGTACACCCCAGTGTTTCAATGTATATCGACCAATGGAAAGCAGGTCCTGTTTAGCTTTGTTGGAAAGACCGTACGTTGCCATTAATGCATTTCGCTATCGAGTTGTTGAATCACTTTTTCATACGAATAGTCCGCCAAGCCACTGGCCTCGCCCTCCGCAAGCATGCTTCGAAGTGATTCTAATTTGGTTTCATTGGATTCAAGCAATCGTAATCCTGCCCGTATCACTTCACTGACAGAATCATATCGTCCATTCTCAACACTTTCAGAAACGAAGGCATCAAAGTGATCATTCAAGGTTACACTTGTATTCTTAGCCATTATGTCGCACCTCATCAATACCTGATATTGGTACTTTAGACTTTCGTAGCGTTTAATCAACTGTGTTTATAACGCACCCATGGGGGAAGCATTTATCGCAGAGTACGCAGAGAACGCAAAGGAAAAGCCAACAGCATAAAGTATTGGACCTCTTTATTCCATGCCGCCGCCCGTTTCCAGAGTGAATCATTCCAGTGAAATATCTTTGACTTACTTTGCGAAACTTTGCGTCCTCAGCGGTGAATGCTTTTTTCGGTTTTTATCTACATATTATGAAATATGCTTGTCGTGGGTGATGACTTCGGCATCTATGATATCAGAGGGGCCTGCTCCGGATCTGTTCCCCGCCTGAGCCTGATTGATCTTTTGAAATGGTAACATGCCGATCACAAGGCGGCGAAAGGGTGGGAATAGTAATAGAAAGCCCATGCTGTCGGTGATGAAGCCCGGTGTGAACAGGAGCAGGCCTGAAAAGGCGATCATTAAACCATGCAGGCCGTGTTCAATGGGCGCTTCACCATGTGCCATGCGTTTTTGCGCATCGATGAGCGTGCTCATGCCCTGCCAACGAATCAGGAAACCACCGAGGGCGGCGGTGAGCAGGCATAGTGCAATGGTCGAAAGACCACCGATGCCGCTACCAACTTCAATCAGCAACCACAATTCAAGCAGCGGGATGGATATAAATAGTAGAAATAAGATTCTTAACATAGGCCATGTATAGGGATGTTTGGCTCTACATTCAAGGCCGGTGAATGCCTTTGACTACGGCTGCCACCGTTACGTGATAGATATCACAGCGTTGCTCAAACTTTTATCATATATTTCAGTTTTTTTCCAAAGGTCTGCTATAATGCGACTGATATTTCGATTTTGGGTGGGGTAGTGCGAAACTTCAATGCTAATATAACAGGACGTTCCGGTGCTGGCCGTTCTCATCGCATGCTGCGTGCCACTAAGCCTGTTTCTCTGAAATTGCAGCTACTCCTTGATATCGCTGTGGTGGAAGGCGTGCTGTTTCTCTTGGTCTGGTTGAAAGGCATTACGGATGCACAACTCTACTATTATCCGGCCAGCATAGCTCCGTTGCTGATGTTGTTGATTTACTCCAGTGCTGGTGTTTATCGCCGATTTTCCGGTCATGTTAACCGCTCATTGAACATACTCTGGGCCTGGTCCCGAGTCGTGGCGATTCTTGTTGTATGGGCCTTTATCACCAAGGATTCTGAAGCGTTTTCGCGTCAGATTATTTTAAGCTGGTTTATAGGTGCTGCTTTTGCTCAGGTTGCAGTGCATATTAGTACCAATCACTTGATCCAGTTATGGATGAAAAATCAGAAGCAAACCATCGCATCGCTGTTGGTCGGAAACTCCAGATTGGGTGCGCATCTTGCCAAGCATATCAATAGTAATCCGTGGACAGTCCATAAAATCGTCGGGGTGCTTGATGATGCCCACATTGATGACGAATGGTTTGTGGAGGGTTTACCCAGACTCGGTGATGTGAGCGATTTGTATGCGATCGTGAAAAAACACGCGATTCGACGCGTCTATTTTGCCTTGCCGATGAGCAATAGTCACCAGATTCGGGATATGCAGTTGCAGTTGATGGATCTTAATGTCGATATCATCTGGGCTCCCGACATCTTTGGCCTGCATATGGTCAGCCCCAGCGTTAAAGAGGTGGCCGGTGTGCCGCTCTATTATCTCTCCGAAAGTCCGATTGTGGAGGGCGCGCGTTTAAGTAAATGGTTGTTGGATAAAGTGGTGGCGGTACTGGCCCTGATCATGCTCTCCCCGCTCATGATCGCTACCGCCATTGCGGTGAAAATGAGTTCTCCCGGGCCGGTATTGTTTCGACAGGCGCGGCATGGCCTGGATGGTGAAATCATTCAGGTGCTGAAATTTCGCAGTATGAATCTGCATGAAGAACATGGCGGCCGGGTGACCCAGGCCAGGCAAGGGGATAACCGCGTTACCCGGGTCGGTGCATTCATACGCAGAACCAGTATTGACGAGTTGCCGCAGCTGTTCAATGTGCTTAGGGGGGATATGTCACTGGTTGGCCCGCGACCGCATGCTCTCGCACATAACGAGTTTTATGCCGGTAAGGTGAGCGCATATATGTCCCGCCATCGCATTCTGCCGGGTATGACAGGGCTGGCACAGGTGAATGGTTGCCGTGGGGAAACCGATAGGCTGGAAAAGATGGAGCGGCGGGTGGAGTATGATCTTACCTATATGAACAACTGGTCGATCTGGCTGGATGTGAGCATTATGATCAAGACCGCGGTCACCCTGATATCGAAGGATGTTTATTAATGACCGTTGAACATGTTAATGTTCGTAAACTGGTGAAGAGGGCTATGAGATGAGTGCAGATGCAACAAAAAAAAGCAGTAATGTGGTTTGGCATCACGCCACGGTTACCCGTAAACGGCGGGAAGCTCAGAATGATCACCGCAGTGCAATCCTCTGGTTTACCGGTTTATCGGGGGCTGGGAAATCTACCCTGGCGCATGCGGTAGAAGAGCAGTTGCATACATCAGGCGTTAGAACCTTTGTGTTTGATGGTGATAATGTGCGGCACGGCTTGTGCTCTGATTTGGGCTTTTCAGATGTAGACCGTGTGGAAAATATCCGCCGCATTGGTGAAATGTCAAAGCTGATTATAGAGACAGGCGTGGTAGCTATGACCGCCTTTATTTCGCCGTTTCGCGCCGACAGAGACAAGGTGAGAGCGCTGGTGAATGAAGGTGATTTCATTGAGGTCTATTGCCACGCTTCGATTGATCAGTGTGAAGAGCGGGATGTGAAAGGATTGTATGCCAAAGCGCGCGCAGGTGAAATTAAACATTTCACAGGAATATCTTCACCCTATGAAGCGCCGGAGGCTCCGGAGTTAATCGTGGAGACCGGGTCGCAGCCGGTAGAAGCCTGTGTGGATCAGGTATTGGCTTATCTTGAAGCGCATGGTGTGATCACCACTGCCAAACAGTATGCCCTGCATGCAGCCAAAGGCCGTAGCTGAAGATTCAAGTAACTGGTTAGACGTGAAGGGTGAAGGGTTTTACATCTCCCATCTCCCATCTCCCATCTAACAAGATTTTAGGAAGGTGTAGTTTGAAAAAAGCATTAATTACCGGCGTAACCGGTCAGGATGGTTCATATCTGGCTGAGTTTTTATTGAAAAAAGGCTATGAAGTCCATGGTATCAAACGCCGTGCGTCATCATTTAATACCCAGCGTGTGGATCATATTTATCAGGATCCGCATGTGGAAAGTAAAAATTTCGTATTGCATTATGGTGATCTGTCCGATTCTTCGAATCTGACCCGCATCCTGCAAGAAGTGCAGCCCGATGAGGTGTACAATCTCGGTGCGCAGTCGCATGTGGCAGTGAGTTTCGAATCGCCGGAATATACCGCCGATGTGGATGGTCTGGGTACCTTGCGTCTGCTTGAGGCGATTCGTCTGCTGGGTATGGAAAAGAAGGTGAAATTCTATCAGGCCTCCACCTCTGAACTGTTCGGAGAGGTGCAGGAGATTCCGCAGAAGGAGACCACGCCGTTTTATCCACGTTCTCCCTACGCAGTGGCGAAAATGTATGCCTATTGGATTGTGGTGAACTACCGTGAATCCTACGGCATGTATGCCTGTAATGGCATCCTGTTCAATCATGAATCACCGCGTCGTGGTGAAACCTTTGTTACGCGCAAGATCACCCGTGGTTTGGCCAATATTTCTCAAGGCTTAGAGCAGTGCCTGTATATGGGTAATATGGATGCCTTGCGCGACTGGGGCCATGCCAAAGATTATGTGCGCATGCAGTGGATGATGTTGCAGCAGGATAAGCCGGAAGATTTTGTCATCGCCACCGGTGTGCAGTATTCGGTGCGTCAGTTCATTGCATGGTCTGCAGCAGAGCTCGGCATCACCCTGCGCTTTGAAGGCGAAGGCTTGGATGAAGTAGGCATTGTCGCCGCTCTCGACCAGTCACTAGTTACTAGTCACAAGTCACTCTCCGTAGGAGACCGCATTATTGCCGTCGATCCGCGTTATTTCCGCCCTGCCGAAGTGGAGACCCTGTTGGGTGATCCGAGCAAGGCCAAAGAAAAACTCGGATGGACCCCGGAGATCACGGTGCAGGAGATGTGTGCTGAAATGGTGTCAGAAGACCTGAAAGCCGCCCGGCGCATCGCACTACTCAAAGAGCACGGACATGATGTGTCCGTCGCTGTAGAGTAACAGCGAGGGTGTGAGATGTAAGACGTGAGACGTGAGGCGTGAGGCGTGAGATGAAAAGGGCACATCATGATCTACAGGTTTGGAAACTGGGCATGC
>JAUZQJ010000080.1 GCA_030951045.1 Mariprofundus sp. | reverse complement strand
GTGGATTCGTACACATTTGATGAATGTGCAGTCTCTATTCGCAATAAAGACATCGCCGAAGGATCCTTAACTCGCGATAGTGTTGTGCGTGTTGATAAGACGCTTACGATTCAATCCGATCAGTGTCGGAAAGTAGCACGGGTAGGCAAAGAGAAACTTGATGAAATATTGAGAAAATCAACGGCTTATTACGTGAAAAATTTCTCGGCACAAAAATATGAACCAACACCTTTCATCCCCGGTGAAAGCGTTGTGCCTCCTTCAGGTAAGGTCATTGGCACACCAGAAATTCAAAATATGGTGGAAGCCAGTTTAGATGCCTGGCTGACCACTGGCCGTTTCAACGATATGTTTGAAAAAGAGCTGGCAGAATTCATTGGCATCAAACATCTGATTACAGTCAATTCCGGCTCTTCTGCGAATCTGGTTGCATTCAGCACCTTGACCTCACCGAAACTGGGTGACCGCGCCATCCAAAAGGGTGATGAAGTGATTGGCGTAGCGGCAGGCTTCCCGACTACGGTAAACCCGGTTGTGCAGTTTGGCGCCGTACCTGTATTTGTGGATGTGGATCTGAAAACACATAACGTAAATGCCGATCTGATTGAAGCCGCCATCACGCCAAAGACAAAAGCTATTATGCTTGCCCATACGCTGGGCAACCCTTTCAACCTCAAGAAAGTAAAAGCCATCTGCGATAAATATAATCTCTGGCTAATCGAAGATTGCTGTGATGCCCTTGGCGCGACCTACACCATGCCCGCTGATTCATCAACCATAAACCATAAACCATCAGCCGCTTCATCCATCAACGATCAACCATCAACTGCCCAAGATCAACCTTCAACTGGTGGCAAAGCCACCGCCCACGTTGGCACTTTTGGTGATATTGCCACTCTGAGTTTCTATCCGGCTCATCATATCACCATGGGTGAAGGAGGGGCTGTATTTACCAATAACAGTGAATTGATCACAATTGCTTCAGCGCTCATGAGAATTGACCCACTTTTGCTAAAGAAACTGACCCACTCCCTCCAGGATTCTATTTTCTACTCGAACAATTGACCCGGCTGTAACGATTCTGGATTTGGTGTTTCGATAGTTTTATTCCACGCTCCATGGTTTTGATGGAGGTGGTATGGAAACAAGATGTTGTTTGGGTTGCATGAAATCATTTCATCCTCGTCCTCAGTGCCCTGACCAGAAGTATTGTTCGTCGCGTAGCTGCCAGCAGGCGCGGAAGCGGCGTTGGCATCGCCATAAACTAAAAACAGATTCTGCCTACCGTGAGAACCAGAAAGCTGCACAGCAGCGTTGGAGTGGCTTACATCCGGGGTATTGGCGGGATTATCGGGCGGCGCATGCTGATTATGTAGCACGTAACAGGGAGCAACAGCGCCAACGTGACCACGCGTCGCATCTTGCAAAGATGGACGCGTCAATCGGCGAAACCTCTATTCCATCAGGCAGATACAGGCTGACGCCCGTTCAGACGTCCGATCTTGCAAAGATGGACGCGTGGACGGTCAATATATCCGTGATATCAACGGTTTGCGCACATACCCCTTAACATGCTGATATCTTGCAAAGATAGGACTTCATAGTCATCTGCCGCGCCACGTCCAAACTTGGCGCATGGATAAGGTATCAGATCACATCATGGAAACGGATATTCACTGTCTGGATCTCCGGTTTGCGTCGACGCGACTACAATCGCCACAGATGGTGAACGCCATGATGCATTCGATAGAGCAAAGCGGTCAGCTCACGCCGGTGGCCGCCATTGGTGGCGAGCAGAAGCGTTTCATCCTTATGGACGGATATTTGCGTCTTGCCGCTTTGCGTCGCATGGGCTCCGACACGGTATGCGTTACGCTTTGGGACTGTGATGAAGCCAGTGGGCTGTTGCGTGTTCTCGCTGGCGCACAGGCGCATCCCTGGGCGGCGATTGAAGAGGCGCGAACCATCCGGATGCTGGTGAATCAGTTTGATCGTAGCCAAAGTGCTATAGCCCGTGAGGTTGGCCGTGATGTCAGTTGGGTGAATCGACGTTTGTCACTGATTGCCAGCGTTAGCGATGATGTATTAGCAAGCGTCTGCAAAGGGACTCTATCCACTTGGGCGGCTGCGCGGATTATTGCACCTTTGGCGCGCGCCAAAGGTGAACATGCGACAGCCATGGTGCATTTCCTTGAGCATCACCCGTTATCCACCAGGGAACTATCGCTCTGGAATAACCATTATCAGAAGGCCAGCCATGCTGTTCGTGATGCCATGGTAAAAGATCCCGCCCTGTTTTTATCGGCTTTGACCAACAAGGAACAGGAGCAGCAGGCCAGCACGCTGGCCGCAGGACCTGAAGGCGCATGGTTGAAGGATATGGGCATCATCAAAGTCATCCTGAAACACCAGCAAACCGCCATCGCCATGCTCTTTTCCTCACCACACAACGAACAGGATCAACAGCCATTGCGTAAGGCATTCACGGCTATCGAATCCCTGATTGATTCCATGCGTAAGGAGATATCATCATGATTGCGGATGCAAAACGGCAGGCTATCCTGCTACTGGCCAAACAGGGTGTTAAGTTACGCGAGATTAGCCGCAAGATGGACGTCTCACGCAATACGGTGCGTAGTGTTATTCGCCATCCTGAGCTTAAGCCAGCGCATGAGTGCGATGCGCAGTTACTTATATGGATTCGAGAAGCCTTCACCTGCTGCTGTGGCAATGCCGTACGTATCGCTGAAGTCATCAGGGATAACCATGATCTTGATATTCCCTACAGCACGCTCACCCGCATTGTCCGTGAACAGCAACTGCGCAAACCGCCGCAACGCTCTGGAACGTATACCTATGCTCCGGGTGCCGAAATGCAGCATGATACGTCGCCACATCGGCTATTGATTGGCGATACAAAAGTCACCGCCCAATGCGCATCGCTGGTATTGGCCTACAGTCGCAAGGTTTACATCCAGTATTATCCCAACTTTACCCGCTTTGAATGCAAGGTGTTTCTCGATGATGCCCTGCGCTTCATGGATGGCGCATGCCCACGCTGTGTCATTGATAATACCTGCGTTGTGCTGGCATCGGGCTGTGGTGCCGATGCCGTTATTACGCCGGAGATGGCCGCCTTCGCGCGCATCTATGGATTCCACTTTATCGCCCACAGCATTGGCAATCCGAACCGCAAGGCGCATGTCGAACGCTCCTTTGATTATGTGGAACGCAACTTTCTGGCCGGTCGCAGCTTCCATGATTGGGATGATCTGAATCGACAGGCAAAAGCATGGTGTGAACAGGTCGCCAACAAGAAACCCAAACGCTCACTGGGCATGAGTCCTGATGAGGCGTTCGTTATGGAGAAACCCCATCTGCTTGCCCTGCCTGTAGTGTTGCCGCCGGTTTACCACAGTGTGGATCGCGTCGTGGATATCGAGGCTTATATCAGTCTCGATGCCAACCGGTATTCCGTGCCCGAACACCTGATCGGCAAAGTCGTGATGGTGCATAAACATCTCAGCCGCGTGGTCGTGTTCTTTAAGCACAAGCAGGTGGCGGATCACGTCCGTATCGTTGGAGGGCGTGGCAAAAAGAGAACCGATCCATCGCACCATAAGCCGCTGGCGTATAAACGTTCCTATCAGGGAGCATGCAGTGAAGAGAAGTTACTGCTTGGACAGCATAACACACTCGATGCTTATGTCCGGGCGATGAAGAAGCATGTGCATGGCCGTGGCGTTTATCGCATGCGCCGCTTGCTGAACATGCAACGGACATATCCTGAATCCCCGTTTATGGCTGCCATAGAGCAAGCACTAAAATATGGCATGTACGACCTTACCCGGCTGGAGAGCATGATTCTCAAACAGGTAGCAGGCGATATCTTTAATCTGGATAATGATTGATGCGCAAAAAGGTCGAGGCACTGCTTGAAGCCCTGCGTCTGCTCGGCATGGGGCAAGCACTGGACGCTGAGCTGAACAGAGCGGAACGCGAGGGCAGCGGCATCAGCGAAACGCTTTACCGCTTACTCATGGAAGAATCACGCTATCGTTCCGAGAAGAGCATGGCCAATCGTTTGAAACAAGCGAAAATCCCGTGGGACTGGACGCTGGAAACCTTCCCGTTTGCGCGTCAACCCGCAGTCAGCAAAGGGCAAATACAGGAATTATCCGGTCTGGACTTTATCCAACGATCAGAAAATATTGTGTTGATTGGTTCATCAGGGACAGGCAAATCAGGCCTCGCCATTGG
>JAUZQJ010000008.1 GCA_030951045.1 Mariprofundus sp. | reverse complement strand
GCTTTTTTAAAAAATAAGCAATTAATATTAAATATATGAAACGCCCAAATGACTTTCCAAATAAGTTAATTAAACCTAAATTTTTTGAAATGTATTTTTTTAATAGTATTTTAATTTTCTGATTCAATAGCGTTTTGTTTATTTAAAAATAAAATAATTAACATAAATGATACAAACATTATTCCCCAATGTCTTGATAATATGTTTTCAGTTAAAAAATTAAACGCAATAATAATACAAAAAGTCAATTGAAAGATATTTTTGTTTTTTATGGATATATAAAATAAAACACCAATACCAGTTAAAAAACTCAATAAACATAGAGCTCCCCCTGCCAATAAAAAATAAGCATAATTATTATGTGTATTTAATTGTCTTTCCGCAGCATATTTTAGTAGTTCATTATTGTTTTTTACGTACTCTGTAAGGTTAGCCCCTTTTTCTAATTGTGCTCCCCATAAAAACAAGCGTTTGTTGTTTCCTAAATATTTATACTGATTTTTTTTGTTTGAAATTCCAATAATAATCAATGAGGCTCCTTTAATTTGAGTGGTTATAGAACATCTATACCATTCATTTACTTTTAATATTTCTGCTTTTATTAATGCTTTGTTTGAGATTTTAAACGTGCCTTGTCCTAAATCAAAAGTTGCCCTCTGACTTACATCGCCTAGTCTTAATATTAAGTGTTTAGCATTCCCTTTTTTGGCATATACTGAAAATGTATATGTATTACCTTTTTCTAAATTTACTTTCTTTGAAATATTATACGACAACTGTTTTTTAGATCCCGTTTCTTTTAAAATATCTGCATTTTCTTTTCCATAAGGAGAAATACTTTCATTTGGCATAACTACAATGTTGTTTTTAAACCAGTAAGCATCATTAAATTCTTCATTAAAAAGTATGATATTTCTATTATTTGCTTGTTCTAATCTAGATAAATATTCCTTACTAAGTTTATCTTGCACATCTCCAATACCAAATCCAAATAAGATTTCTTTCACAGAAGCTTTTTTGTACAAGGAATTAATGGTAGAATATATTTCAATTCTTGGGTCATTGTAATCAATTTTTTTATTTTGGATAATTGATTTCATAAAGTTATACCCTCGTTTGACATCAATATCATTTGACTTGTAAGATATTCCAAAGACTATCCCTCCGACTGTTATAATAAAAATTAAAATAGAGGGTGTTTTAATCAGGTTCCTATTTTTATGATTATACCAAATATAAGCTATAATAGATATAAGTAGCGCTAATACATTTGGGAAAGAAAAGATAAATAAAATTGAAAATGAAAAAAACAAAAACAAGAAGCTATAAATAAAGACTTTAAAAATATTTATATCTATATTCTTTATAAGTTGATGTAAAGAAAAAATGGCCGCCATTACATAACCCATTGAAAAATATGCCTTGTGAAAAAAAAGTGTATTGTGTCCTAAATAATTATCTAGAATTGATTGAAACTCCTGATAATTAGAAAGTAAACTCCCTAATGATAATTTATACAAATTAATGTGGTTAAAATAAAAAATATAAACTGTGCCTAAAATAATAGCGTATAAAACATTTGAAAAAAGAAATATATTTAAGATAAAGTTTCTTTTAGTTTTTGTAAATGATATTTTACAGAAATAAAGAAGTCCTGGGATAATAACTAAAGGTATCAACCGCGTTATTCGTTTAATAGCACTTTCTTGATTTTCAGAATAAAGTATTGAAATTATAAGCAGAAAAAAATAGAAAGATGTGAAAAGAAAAGTTTTAATGTTTTTCTTCGAAAACATTAAGTGTCCTTCTCTATAAGATTTGACAATTATTAACACACATACAATAAATAAATCAATAGATGAAAAACTAAATTTTAATACTGTGTAAAAAGCTAAAATAACTAAAAAAATATCTAGTAATTTTATTTTCTTATTAAAATATTTACCCATTAATCATCTTTATTAAATTATTTACAGCCATTGAACCCTGTCTCTCTACACTTTGATAGGTTCTTGAGCCTACATGTGGCGTTATAATAATATTGTCAATATTCTTAAGCTTTTCATTTAAAGCAATGGGTTCAATTTCTAAAACATCTGTTAGATACCCTCTTATTTTCATAGATTTTAAACCATCAATTATAGCATCAACCTCAACTAATTTACCACGAGATGTATTTATTATTATTGGTGTTTTTTTTAACTTATCAAAGACAACTTCTCTATTAATTAAATGTTCTGTTTGTGGTGTATGTGGTAAGTGTAAGCTTATAATATCTGATTTTTTAAATATATCTTCTAATTGAGTAACAAAAGTTATATATCTATTTTTATTTAAAAATTCTTCATCCTTACACACATCAAAAGCTATCACCTTAAGTCCAAATGCAAATGCTTTCTTTGCTAATTCTTTTCCTACAGACCCTATACCGATTATACCTATTGTTAATCCTGAGATTTCATTGCCTATCATTCTTTTCCAACTTCCCTTTTGTGTTGTTTGATGCTGTAAATGAATATTTTTTTCAAAAGTAAGTAATAATGCGAGTACATGTTCTGCTACAGAAACTTGATTTACTCCAGGACAATTAGCGACTGGAATACAAAATTCTTTTGCAGCTTTTAAATCGATAGAATCTAAACCAACACCATATTTAGATATGTATTTGAGACGTCCTTCTCTGCCTTTTTTTATAACGTTTCTTGTGTATTCATCGTCACCACATATTACCGCATCAACTTTATCAATAACCTCTAAAAGTTCTTTTTCTTTTAAAGGACCTCTCATTTTAATAAAGTTCCAGCCTGTTTGTTCTAAAATTTCATGATGTTTCCCTGGCGTATCTTGAAATGAGGTTGTTGTTATTAATACTTTAATCATAAATATTTTTTAATATTTCTTTCTAATTCTACGAAATTATTAAATTTTAACCCATTATAATTAGAAAAAATATGTTTATTTTCACTATGCTCTCTTAATCCAAAGTGTATTTTAGAAAATTGTGCTGCTTCAAAATCTGTAGTAGCATCTCCTAAAAACAAGGTCTCATCTCTTTTTAGGGCATTTTTTTTAATTAAATACTCCGTCCAATACTTTTTATTTTCTGGAGAACCATGTAATCCTAAAAAATGGTTTCCTATACCTCTTGCTTCGGCAATTAATTCAATCTCAATTTTAGGTGTCCCTGTAATAATCCAAAAATTCAAATCTTTTGAGTACCGATTTAAAAAGTCTTTACACCCTGTAACTTCTTCTGAATCAATAACCTTGTCTAGTACTAGTCTAGAAAATTTTTGAGCCAGTTGTTGAACTTTGCTTTCAGAAATATTCTTTTTTAAAAAGATTTTGTGATAAATTTTAAATTTTTCATATCTAGAAACCCCTCCATGATTTATGTGGTGTTCTACAACTTTGTCAGTTACGGTTTTTCCATACTGTGCATATAACTCTCTAAATGCTTCTGTTTTTGCACTAACTGATTCGGCAATAACACCGTCGAAATCAAAAAAAATATTTTTAAATTTTATGTTTTGTTTTAAATTTTTCATAATCAGTCTCACTAGAAAAGGCAATAATATTCCCCCAATCGTTAAAATCAATATCCTTAAAATCTATTGACATTTTTTTAAAATTATGCTGGGTTCCATATTCCTTAATAGGAAACCAAATTGAATATATTAAATAATAACCTTTGTCTTTTAAAAAATTAGCCATATCTAACACTGTATAATTCAATAGTTTTGTTTTTTTATCCTCAAACTCACACATTATTATTCTGGGCTTTAATCTTGAAAAATCAAATCCTTTGAGAGCCATTAAGTCATATCCTTCTACGTCAATTTTTAAAAAATCAATATTGTTTATATCATTTTTTTCAATTATTTTTTTAAGAACAACGGTATTAACCTCATGAGATGGCACTTGGTCTTTATTAAATTTTAATAAACTAGGTATGCCTGTTGAAGCATTACTTTTGTAAAAAATTTGTGTTTCTTCAATATCTGATACAGCCTTTTCAAATAAGTCTATTTTAAAATTCCATTTTTTTAAATATTGATTTATATTTTTATAATTATCTTTGTCTGGTTCAAAAGCAAAAATATGCCATTTTTTAAGTAAAAATGGCATAAAAGACGAGCCATCCATAGACCCAACGTCAAACATAACACCTTTTTTAAAGTTTAAAAAATCGTAAATAATATTTCTCTCATCAAACTGAGTATTAAGTTTTCTTTTAAGAAAATAGAAAAATTTTGGTGGTAATATATTTTTTAATATCGTTTTCATTAATAATTTATATTAAAATAACTAGATAATGATTTTATTTTTAATCAATCTTATATATCTTTCTAATTAAAGGAGAATAAATTGGATGCTTTTCTTTTTTTAAAAATAAACAATCATTTTGAGAATTAAAGGATCCATGTGGAGGAAACGTTTTAACTAATTGAAATCCAAATTTGGACAAATAGTTTTCAACGGTACTCATTAACGCAATACCTTCATACAAAGGTATGGTAAATAATTCAAGGTGAAGACCCGTACAGCTTCTTAATAAATTCTCAGATCCTTTTAAAATATTGTATTCGGCTCCTTGAGCATCTATCTTCATGAAATGAAAAACTGTAGACGGAAACTCTTCTTTCAAAATAGAATCAATCGTTCTACATTTAAGTGTGCTTGTCTTAATTAACTTAGATCTTTCAAACCAACTATTAGCTAATCTTTTAGAGCCTCTTTCTTTTAAGATATCAAAATTTTGTTTTACGTACTCAAAATTTTGTTTAAATAAGGATGATCCTGTGCCTTTAAATCCTTTATAAATATAAAAAGGCCTTACTTCTTCTTTTTCCCAAACAGCAGTATTATAAGTCATAAAATTGACTCCTTTTTTCAAAGACTCATTTGGTTCAAAATTAAGTAAAAAATTTACCTTATTTGCATTTGAATTCCAAGGTTCAGGAAGTCCTCCAACTGAACCTACATCGATAAAATTAATAACCCCTTTTTTGTTATAGTTTAGTTTAAATTTAGGGATTATCTTTGAAATTATGCTTTTATTGAGCTTCCTTTTAATTTTTCTTATATATC
>JAUZQJ010000079.1 GCA_030951045.1 Mariprofundus sp. | reverse complement strand
ACCAATAGCTACACAACGCGGGTGCTCGGCCAATGATAATAGTTCATCCACTGTCGGTTCTTTCGCTACTTCATGATTGGGGTGAACACCGGCACTGAACCAGACATTGTCGCGAGCTTCCGACAATGTTCTAAGTTCAGGCACATGTTCCAGATCAACAGCAACAACAATACAACGATCAACACCGGCCTCAGACATGCGGACAAACATAGCATCACGATCATCGCTGTAATGCGGGAAATTTACATGGCAGTGGGTATCAATCAGGCTGATATGATCGTTGAGTGTGTGTTGCTCAGCCATGCATGATGGCCTGTAGATGTTTGAGTTCAACATGGTGAATATCAAGTGCATGCGGATTCTGAAGTAGGTTAATAGCATCACGATCTGCTTCGCCTAGTTCAGATACAACCAGATCAGCACCGGTGAAATCATGATCAGCGGTATAATCATTGATGGTGATAATGCATTTCATGTTGGCATCGCGTACAGATTTCCATCCATTACTGGAATCTTCCAAGGCAATGGTTTCCGCTGCAGATACGCCGAGTTTATCGATGGCATAGAGATAAATGTCTGGTGCAGGTTTTTTGGCAGGTACAATATCACCGGCCGCCAGCACAGCAAAACGATCAAACCACTCTTTACCGAGAGAATGCTCAATCAGAGCATCAAGGGCTGCTGGGGTAGTGGTAGTGGAAACACCGAGAGTGATGCCTGCGGCATAGGCTTCTTCGAGTAGACGACGCACACCGGGTCGAAGTGGAATAAGTCCATCGGCAATGAGTGTTTGATAATGAATGGTTTTGCTGGCGTGCAGTTTAGCGATCTCTTCAAATGGCATATCAGCCATGCCACCGCGATCAATATCAAAACGAATACGCTCTTTGCCACCGGTGACAGCCAACAGTTCACCATAGGTTGCAACATCCCATTGGCGGGAGAGGCCCGCTTCTTCAAAAGCCATATTAAAGGCTACACGATGCCCGTCACGTTCAGTATCGGCCAAGGTGCCGTCAACATCCCATAAAATACATTTAAGTTCTGCCATAGTGATTAACCTCCAAGATTGGTTTCCGTACTTTTGGCATGAAAAAAGCTTCATCATATCATCATTGCCGATCAAGTGAGCTGCGCTTACTATCAGCGCATGAGCCAAATTGAGACCCCGGAAATCGTTCGCAAGGCTGCGACAGAAACAGCTGAACCTCAATATAAACGTCCCCCTATGTATCGTGTGGTTATGCTGAACGATGATTTTACACCGATGGATTTTGTGATTGACGTGCTGGTACGTTTCTTCCATAAGTCGGAACATACTGCCAACACATTGATGTTACAGATCCATAATGAGGGTAGTGCGCGCTGTGGTGTATTTACGCGCGATATTGCTGAAACAAAGATGCAGCAGGTTGAAACAGCCAGCCGTACCAGTGGACATCCGTTGCGTTGTATCATCGAAATAGATAGCGAGGACTGATGCTGTTACATGCATGATATCACTTCTGAATTCCGGCTTTTAGAAAGTGGCATCAATGTTGCAAGTTGATAGTGAGATGATTGGCTGTGTTAAACGATGGGATTGTGCACGGGTACGTTTGGAGTATTCGGTACGACAGATTAGAACGAGAGAGTGTTCAATATTCCAGGAGGAGTGATTATGGGTATTTTGAGTGAAGAGCTTGAAGAGACACTAAATGATACATTCCGTGATGCACATATTCGCCGAAATGAGTTTGTGACTGTAGAACACTTGTTGCTCGGTCTGCTTGATAATCCCAATGCTTTGGGGGTGTTGTTGGGTTGCCATGCCGATATAGAAGTACTGCGCAGTGAACTTTCTGAATTTATCCAGAATCATATTGCTATTTTGCCGATTGAAGCGGGTGAAACGACTGCCAGCATTGGTTTACAGCGGGTGATTCAGCGGGCCGTAATGCATGTTCAGGCGGCAGGGAAACGTGAAGTTACCGGAGCACATGTGCTGGTCGCCATTTGCTCCGAAAAAGAGTCCCATGCAGTGCATTTCCTTAATCGAATGGGTATTAACCGTCTGGATATTGTCAGTTTTATGGCTCATGGTGCGATGAGTAGAGAATTGCCACAGCCCGATATAGGTGATGAAACACCTGCACTGGAGTCCAATCAGGCAGATGAGGGTCAGTCTCCGCTGCATCGTTATTGTATTAATTTAAGTCAGCGTGCGCGTGATGGAAAGATCGATCCATTGATTGGTCGTGCAGAGGAGCTGGGCCGTTGCACGCAGATTCTTTGTCGCCGTCGTAAAAATAATCCCCTGCTGGTGGGTGAAGCCGGGGTGGGTAAAACTGCGATTGCTGAAGGTTTGGCTCTAAGGATTGAAGATAAAGATGCGCCGGATGTAATTCATAATGCTGTTATTTATGCCTTGGATATGGGCGCGCTTCTGGCCGGCACAAAATACCGTGGTGATTTTGAAGAGCGTCTTAAAGCTGTATTAAAAGCGCTTAAAGAAGAGGATCAGGCGGAATTGTTCATTGATGAGATCCATACCATTATCGGAGCAGGTGCAGCCAGTGGTGGCACCATGGATGCATCTAATCTGCTTAAACCTGCGCTGGCTAATGGTGAGTTGCGTTGTATTGGAGCGACGACTTATCAGGAATTCCGTAATCTGTTTGAAAAGGATCGTGCACTGGCACGTCGTTTTCAGAAGGTTGATGTACCAGAACCGAGTGTGGAAGAGACGGTTGAAATTCTTAAAGGACTGAAATCCAAGTTGCAGGAACATCATGGTGTTCGTTATAGTAATACGGCCATTGAACTGACTGCTAAACTGGCTAAACGGCACCTGGCAGAACGGCATCTACCTGATTCAGCTATAGATATACTGGATGAAGTTGGGGCGTCTATGCGTGTCAAACCAGAGGCTAAACGGCGCACACAAATTAATGTCCATGATATTGAATCGATGGTTGCATCGATGGCCAGGATTCCGCATCAACAGGTCAATGCTTCGGATAAAAAACGTTTGTCATATCTGGATAGAGATTTGAAGCTGTCGGTATTCGGGCAGAACAACGCCATTGATCAACTGGCATCAAGTATCAAGCTATCACGTGCAGGCTTATCCCATCCGGAAAAACCGATTGGTTCCTTTCTGTTCACCGGCCCGACCGGTGTGGGTAAAACAGAAGTGGCCAGGCAACTCGCCCGTACAATGGGTGTGGAGTTGATCCGTTTTGATATGTCTGAGTATATGGAATCGCATACGGTTTCCCGTTTGATCGGTGCCCCTCCGGGCTATGTAGGTTTTGATCAGGGTGGTCTGTTAACCGAAGCGATTAATAAGAATCCACATGCAATTTTGTTGCTTGATGAAATAGAGAAAGCGCATCCTGATCTGTTCAATCTCCTGTTGCAGATTATGGATCATGGAACGTTAACCGATAACAACGGACGCAAAGCAGATTTCCGCCATATTGTGCTGATTATGACCAGTAATGCCGGCGCTTTTGAGATGCAGCAAAATAGTATTGGTTTTAACCCTCAATCACGTCAGGGGGCTGATAATGAAGCGATCAAACGTATCTTTACACCGGAGTTCCGTAACCGCCTTGATGCCAGTATTGGTTTTGAAACACTGACTGAAGAGGTGATTTTGCATGTAGTAGATAAGATGTTGATAGAGTTGGAAACACAGCTTTACGAGAAGAAAGTGGACTTGGATGTTAGTTTGGATGCCAAACGCTGGTTGGCCAAAAATGGTTTCGATGCGCAGATGGGCGCTCGACCAATGGCGCGCTTGATTCAGGAGCATATCAAGAAGCCGTTGGCAGATGCGATTTTGTTTGGAAATCTGCAAAAGGGTGGCACTGCACGCTTTGAGTGTAAGGACGATGCATTGACCATGTTGGATTCAGGGCTTGAAACAGACAATCCTCGAAGTAAAAATCAACTTTCAGAAAGTGAACCTGCATGAGTGACTGCAAAACTGATACTGTAGTGAATCAAGATCGTTCAATTTCAAAACGTAGCAGAAAGGCGAAAACATATGCGGCCGATCTTAATCAGGTGGATAACGCAAGCTTACATATTGATATGCAGGCTATCGGCGTGGTGCATAGCACCTATCACGAACGTTTTGCTACACCCCGGCAAGCAACGTTGGATCATCCGGAACCCGCTGAAATCCACCTCAATGCCGGCCTTAACTTTGAACAGGCCGTAAAAGATTTAGAAGGATTTTCACATGTGTGGGTGATTTACTGGATGCACTTGAATACGGGCTGGAATCCAACAGTGGTACCGCCAAGGGGGCCTAAAGTGCGCCGTGGACTGTTCGCTACCCGTGCACCGCATAGACCCAATAGTATTGGTCTTTCTGCTGTTAGATTGAAAAAAATAAGCGGTCGTATCTTGCATATCGAGGGCCATGATATGCTTGATGGTACACCGGTTCTCGATATCAAACCGTACATCCCTTATGCTGATAGCATTGCTGATGCGAGTAGTGGGTGGCTCGCCGAATGCGGTTTAACTACAACAGCTGATGGATAAATAACAGCCGCTGAGAATACACAAGTACCTGTTGTTTTATTACTTGTTCATGAGCCTGATGTTGATGGTTCTCTTTATGCTTGTCCGTGACTATCATCAGCGCAAATAGATTTAGGAGGCACGTTTCCCATGCAAGATAAGTCTAATGCCGGTGTAGATGACGAGGAATTCAGTTTGAATAAGTTCGATTTAAATGATGATAAAAAGAAACCGAACCCTGTCGATGAGAGTGATCAGTTTAATGCCATGATTGCTGGCGATGAACGCGTAGATCCCCCCTTTGAAGATGATAAACATACTCCATCCATCCCGAATGCTTTTGATGTGAATTCTGAACCTGTTAAAGCTGATGTGCCGGAGACGTTGAACGATGCTGATTATGCAGCGCCGGTTGCTAATGAATCATTGATTGCTGATGAACCAGTAATTGCCGCAGATTTGGAACATTTGGATGATGTGTTCGTTGAAGATGAACTACCTCCTGAGAGTGAAGAGTCCGGAAGTCGGCTGTTTGGTATTTTTGTTGTTGTCGTGATTGTGATCGTCGGATTGGTAGCGTGGTTGAACATGGGCAATGATGATGAAGCAGTATTGAGTGAACGGCATGTGTCGCAGCCTGTGCTGGGTGAAGATGTTCAGATGCAGCGCTCTGAGAAAAAAATCATCGAAATGCAGGAGCGATTGGCAGCCATGCAGGAGCGCCTGTCAGCAAAAGATGAGCAAATCGCTGAATTGACACATCTGGTTGCCGAGCAATCCCGTAAGCAGCAAAAAATGCCTACCCAAAAAGTAAAACAAGTAGTTCAGAAGGTAAGGCCTGTAGTTCAGAAACCGGTGGACAGGTCTGTGTTCAAGCCGATTCAGTCGCAGCCATCGGTTGCTAAGAATCAGCGTGGTTGGGTAATCGTAATCGCCTCAGTAGCGACTCGAGCGGCAGCAGATAAGGCAGTGAAGGGGCTCAAAGCTCAAGGTATTAATGCAGAGGTGAATCCTACAACGGTAAAAGGAAACCCATGGTATCGTATTCAAATCAGTGGTTTTGCCAGTCGTGATGCAGCCAGTCTGGCAAATGCAACCCTACTAAAACAACATGGTATTAAAGATACTTGGATCCATAAGCCCGGTTAAAATGGTGGCGTAAAGATTATGCCTGAAACGTCAAATAGAATGATATTAAGTAGTGCTGAGCAGAGCCTGGTAGCAGATGCAGGAGCGCTTGTTGTGCTTACCGGTGATGTGGGTAGTGGGAAAACGCTTTGGTTGAAGCGCATGGCAACGTTGGTGGCTCTGCCTGATGGTCTGACATGCACGATGGCAGAATCTGCACCGGTGGTACGCATGATGTTTGATCGCTGGCCATGCAGCTGGTTGGGACAAACCGTTGAAGAAGAACTCATGTTTGGCCTTAAAGGAGCTGTTTCAGTACTGTTGATGGAAGAAACATTGCGGCGCTGGGGATTGAAGGGGGTGGCGCTTGCTGATGAAACGCAGTCGTTGAATCGTTTGCAAAGCATCCGTTTGTCACTTGCTGGAATAGATCTGGCCAATCCTGCCTTGGTTTTATTGGATAATCCTTCTGCAGCACTGTGCGAGCAGATGGCACTGGATTTGTCCATGGATATTGCAGCATGGCTTAAGCAGACGAATACAATCGTAGTAGTCGCTACGAATCGCTGGCAGGATTGGCAGACTGTACTTACACAAACGTGGCATGTAGAAAGTCCCAAGTGTTTGCCAGAGCATGTGAAATATTAAAAACCGTAAAAGAGAAGGAACTAGCATGACAGATAAGGTTCATTTTTCGTTCGCACTAAGTCCGCGAATGCGTTCGTTTATCGAATTGCGTGATGCACTTATCTGTCTTGATACCGCTTTTACCCATCAGCTTGGCTCTAACTGGTTACATGCTGCTTGTGATTTACGGGCCTCTTTACTCGGTGACCATGGGCGCAAAAATGCCATTCCAGAAGTGATCGGTTTGTTTAAAGATATGAAAAATTATCTAAAAAAACTGGCGGATGACGTCCCCAAATACCGTGACCATATTCTGCAGTCCTGCGATCATATTGATGTTGTTATTGACCAGCTTAAACCGGGGTTGCCTGAAGCGTGTCAATATTTAACGCAGGACGCGCTGGTAAATGCTTATCTCAATACGCAGAAGAAACATGACTGGTTGGGGCATAAGCTATGCATGCAACAGTGTATAAATGCCATATGGAATCATGCTGATGCGCGTACCCAACCATTGCATCAGGCGCTAACCCCGTTGATTCATGCTATCAATAGTTTGAATGATATGTTGAATGATTTTGTCGGTTGGGAAAGCTGTACGGCTGTGGCTGGCAGCGGCCAAATTACCCCTGAACGTGGCAAGTCTTTCGGACTTTTGGTTATTGCTCTGCCAGCCAGTGCGGTGGCCGAGGGTTTAATCCCTGATATTTCCGGGAATAAACTGGCGATTCGCCTTCGTTTTCAACGTTGGTCTCCGGGTGAACCACCTGCTGACTTCAATGAGAATATTGATTACTCCATGATGCTTGTGCCGATTGGAAATTGATATGAGAAATGAAGCAACATTAACGATAAAATTTTCTTGTCCGATATGTAAAAAAGCGGTCAAACGTAGCAATGATGATTTCCCATTTTGCAGTCCGCGTTGTCGCACCAATGATTTGGGACAATGGGCATCTGGTGAATACCGAATCGCAGGTGAGCCGACTGTCATACCCGATGATTCCGAAGGCTATTGAACGACAGTTTTTCCCGGTCGTTAAGGAAGTGTTGATGTCTTTAGTATTTCTGTACAGGTCACGGGTAGCCTGCCAAAGCGGGAGCGTAAGCAACCGGTTTGTAAGCAGAAATAAACCCACGCATTTTTTTCTGCGAACTGATTTTTGGCAGGGGCCAATACATCAGCATCTCCTTAAACCTTTATGCGTTTAATTCTTGCTTCAAGTTCATCATATCGCCGGGAATTGTTACAACGATTAGGGCTTGTTTTTGAGCAGGTAAGCCCTGACTTTGCTGAGGCATGTCCAGGTTCAATGCCGCCAGATGAACTGGTGCAATATAATACCTTGGGCAAAGCGCATAGCCTGCTCTCCTCTGAATCTCTTTCCGTTGATCCGGATGTCACTATTATTGCTTCAGACCAAATTGCAGTGTGTGGCTCTACTGTATTGGGAAAACCAGGCAGCATTGAAAATGCCTGTGCACAATTGGCGATGTTGTCTGGACGCTCGGTCACTTTTTTAACTGGATTGTCTGTATTGAGTAGGAAGTCTGAGTTTTATGAAATGATTCCATTTAAGGTGCATTTTCGGCATTTATCAACGGCTGAAATAGACACTTATGTGGCTATTGAAAAACCATTGAACTGTGCCGGTAGTTTTAAGTCCGAGGGGTTGGGGATTTCACTATTTTCCAGACTGGAAGGGGATGACCCAACCGCCCTGATTGGCTTGCCTCTCATTCGTTTAAGCCAATGTTTGCAACCACTGTCGTTATTAGCCACCAAGGTGACGAAGGAATAACGGAACCTGACCGGATAGTGTAGTGAACGCATCACTCATCAGATAAATGATACCGGGCATACCGAGTGCTAAGGTGAGTAAACCTAAACCAATAGTGAGTGGGAAGCTGACAAAAAAGACCTGAATTTGTGGAACAGCACGGGATACCAATCCCAGTGCAATGTAAACAAAGGTGAGCAGTAACATGATAGGAGCTGCAATCTTCAGGGACAGAATAAACATCAGTGCCGCTGCATCCGTTAATTCCTTGAAGGCTGAAAATGACCAGACATGATTAATCGGAAATTGACTGAATGAATCAATCAACGTATGAATAAACATATGATGCGCACCGACTACAACCCATAACAACATGGCCAGAGTAATCGTTAACTGTGATAGCACTGACTGTTGGCTACGGGTGATAGGATCAAATACATTGGCTACGGTCATGCCCATTTGGAAACTCATCAATTGACCTGCGAACTGGGCCGATGCAAAGATCAGTTGCGCAAAAAGTGCGATGGCACCGGCAATCAGCATCTCCTGTATGGCGATGGTGGCAAAGACAATGGGGTTGATCGGAATAGTGGGTACCTGATCCTGTACAATAGGAAAAATAAGCAGTGTAAGTAATACAATTAAACCAACCTTCACCTGCATAGGTATCAGTTGGTGGCCGAGCACGGGCAGGAGAATCATCATGGTGCTAACTCGCAGCAATACGAGTAAAGCTACGATAATATGCTGGATATCAAACCATGGGAAATCCATTGTGAATGCGTATGGCTAATTGGTCAGGGTGGGAATCATATTAAAAATATCACGGGTGAAGGTGATCATGCGCTCCGTCATCCATGGGGCTGCAATAATCATGGCACCAAATACGGCAATGATTTTGGGTACAAATGTCAACGTCATTTCCTGAATCTGGGTCAGTGCCTGAAATAGTGAAATGGCGATACCTACTACCAGCGCCACTGCCAGCATGGGCAGAGAAACGAGCAATACCATTTTGACTGCTTCACTGCCGATTTGAATAACTGAATCAGGTCCCATAATGTGTTAAGA
>JAUZQJ010000078.1 GCA_030951045.1 Mariprofundus sp. | reverse complement strand
CGCCTGATCCCATCCCGAACTCAGAAGCTAAGCTCTTTTGCGCCGATGGTACTGTAGCGTTCGCTACGGGAGAGTAGGTCGATGCCAGGAATTTTACACAAAGCCCCACCTTTGAGCTAACGCTCAGGTGGGGCTTTTTTTGTTTTAAAAATATAAGTTTCGTGTAGCGGTATCGCCGCTATTCCTCTTTGTGCTCGTAATTTAGAATGAATCTAACTGCTATCGCGGAGCGGGAGAGCGCGCTTGCTTCTTCGATCTAACGATCAGGAGAAATTTTTTAGTCCTATAATTCAAGTCTTATCGTATGCGCGCTTGTTTGAGGCTCCATAGGTGCTTGTTTATTCTGAAAAATAAAAGCTTCGTATGATTTTGTATGAATCTATACCTGGAATGGACGTTAATTCTGATTCTGCGACTCTCTTCGATAGCGCTAAATACATTCCTTCTTCAGTCGATCCGAATGGTCACTTCCGATCCCTGAATACTATTTCCAGTAGGTGAACTTATTGCTCCATAGCAAGGTTAATATACTGTTTTCCACAACATTGGCATTTGCCAATACCTGATTTGAGACTGATATACACCAAGGGGTGCAGTCCATTATTCGAGCACGGAATAACTTCAGCAGTAGTTTTCAATAAATTGCTATTCATCATAGTGATCTCCTAGGTCAATTGTTATCGAAATGGAGACGGTTGATGTGATTCTGCTCACCAACACCTTCAACTTTACTATCATTGTTCAGTATTTTCACCGCAAAGTTTCGCAAAATAAGTCCAGGGGTGCGCTTGTACAAGTAGAGATATGCAACTGATCACTATAGCGCGGTTTATGCAAATATAACCCAATATGTTATAAGTATAAGGGTTTACTCTGCGAAACTTTGCGTCCTCTGCGGATAATACTTTAATGTGACTACCCCGTCGTTAGTTGCACAAATATCTGCAGTGGTTATAAGTCTGCTTGTATTTAATGTTAATGGGAGTTCAAGATGAGTGTATTGGCTGGTATTCATGCGGTAAAACACGCCCTGGAGGCGGGAGCCAGTATTGATGAATTGTTGATTGAGAAGGGAAAACATCATCCGCGTATCAATGAATTGATTCATCTGGCTAAAAAAAGTGGCGTTCGTCATTCCTTTGTGCCCAAGCAGGCACTGGTTCGATTGGCTGAGGGCGTTCCACATCAGGGGGTGGTTGCCAAAATAGCTGCGTCTGATGATGTGCAGTTTGCATCCCTTGAGCCTTGGTTAGAAAATATCGACATGTCGAAATCACCGTTGGTGCTGTTGCTCGATCAGGTAACCGATCCCCATAATTTAGGTGCATGTGTTCGTACGGCTGAGGCTGCTGGTTGTTTGGCTGTAATTGTCCCCAAAGATCATGCGGCAGATATCTCTTCTCCGGTGGTTGCTAAATCTGCATGTGGTGCTTTGGCGCGCTTGCCGGTGATTCGCGTTACGAACATGAAACGTTGTCTGGAGCAATTGCAGAAGATGGGGTTTTGGACAGTTGGTTTAGCAGGAGAGTCGGACGGGTCTATTTATGATGTAGATATGTCTGGGCCAACTGCAGTAGTGATGGGGTCAGAAGGGAGAGGAATGCGTCGGTTGGTACGGGAAACGTGTGATCAACTGATCAGTATTCCTATGCCGGGCACAGTAGAGTCTTTAAATGTTTCGGTAGCTACAGGTGTAGCCTTGTTCGAAATTTGTCGGCAGCGATTGGTGAAGTAATGTGTTCGTTGGTGTCAGGCGGCCAGAGCTTCGTTGGTTGCTTTTGAAGTTTTTGAAAACTTTTGACCACAGTACTGGCATTGACCGGAGCCTGCTTTTAGATTGATGTAAACTAAAGGATGCTGCCCATTATCGGAGCATGATACTACTTCTTCAGTTGATTTGATGATGGTGTTGCGCATGATAGTCTCCCCAGACAGTTACAGTTCAAATACATTCAAGACCTACTGTGAGATGGTTTCTAAACAGCGACATGATATATTGATCCACGCTTTAAAAAAGCGGCGAAATTTTAACTGTGAGAATGAAATTGTCAATAAAGTAGGGGCGTTGTGTTAAGGGACGTCGAATTTAAGCGTAAACTTACGTACATCTGCGGTAAAAGTGATGAACAATGCTAACAAATATAGGGTGTATGAATACGATTACCCTGGGTGCTGATACAATATTGGAGGCTTGATGAAGGATAGGGTTTTAATTGAAGGTCTGGAAGTGAGGACTGTGATTGGTATTTATGACTGGGAGCGTGAAATTCGACAGACAGTGCGATTGGATTTAGAGATGGTCTGGGATATATCTGCAGCGGCACAATCTGACGATATTACCGATACGCTCGACTATAAAGCGGTATCTAAACGATTGATCTCTTTTGTTGAGGCCTCCAGTTTTGGTTTGATTGAATCATTAGCAGAGCACTGTGCGGGCATTATTTTGAATGAATTTCATGTGCCATGGCTAAGGTTGAAAATGTCCAAACCGGGAGCGGTTCGCGGCAGTGAAAATGTTGCGGTGTTGATTGAACGAGGAACGTTGACATAAAATGAAGCAAGTATTGATTGGCATGGGATCCAATATCGATGCTGAAATGCATTTGACTCAAGCTGCAATCGCACTACGTGCATGCTTTGGAGAGGTTGTGTTCTCTTCTGTGTATCAGTCGCCAGCCATTGGTATGGAAGGTGATGATTTTCTGAATGCCTGCTGTCTGTTGGATTCGGATTTAACGGCCGAAATATTAAAATCAAAGTTGAAGGTGTTGGAAGATGCGCAGGGTAGAGACCGATCCAAGGGTTCATGGAAACCACGTACACTGGATCTGGATATGCTGATGTATGATGGGGGTGTTATTGACGATGAGTTGTATCGCTATGCCCATGCATGTGTGCCAGCATCAGAAATTGTGGATATTAAAATGCCTGATGATTGTATGGGTGTAGTGGAGAAGCTTGAACTGCGCTTGTAAAACGATGCGCCGACCTTACAATTCTCAACTCTATGATCATGTACTATTTTTCAGTGCTTTATATACTGATTTTTTTGGGGAGATAACGATACATGTTAATTGCAGTTCCAGTAGAATCCCAAAGTAAAGAAAAACGTGTTGCAGCAACGCCTGATTCTGTCGGGCGTTTTATCGCTGCCGGTTGTGATGTTGTGGTACAAAAAAATGCCGGTGCTGCTGCGAGTTTTCCAGATGCTGCTTATCAGGCCAAAGGCGCTAAGCTTGTTGATAGTTTCGCTGACGTGTGTGCGGATGCCGATTTGGTATTGAAGGTGCGAGCACTGCAAGCCGATGAGATCGGTGCATTGAAAAAAGGAGCTGCCATAGCAAGTTTGGTTGCGCCGTTTTCTAATCCGTTATTACAACAGTATGCCGATGCAGGGATCACCTGTTTTTGTATGGAAATGGTGCCACGTATTTCGCGTGCTCAGAGTATGGATGTATTGTCTTCGCAGGCCAATATTGCTGGTTATAAATCGGTGTTGCTGGCCATGGAGCATTATCAGCGCTTTTTTCCGATGCTGATGACAGCTGCAGGAACGGTGCAACCAGCTAAGGTATTGGTGATGGGGGCTGGTGTTGCTGGCTTACAGGCTATTGCAACGGCACGTCGTTTAGGTGCCAGTGTTGAGGCTTTTGATGTGCGTGCAGCAGCTAAAGAGCAGGTGCAAAGCCTTGGTGCAAAGTTTGTTGAAGTGGCGGCTGATGCCGATGCAGAAGATGCAGGTGGCTATGCCAAAGAGATGGATGATGATTATAAGCGTCGTCAGTCTGAATTGATTGCAGCTCATGCAGCAAAGGCCGATATTATTATTACCACTGCGCTGATCCCGGGGCGCCCTGCTCCTGTCTTGATCACTGAAGAGATGGTGAAAACAATGAAGCCGGGTTCGGTTATTGTTGATATGGCTGTTGAAATGGGTGGAAACTGTCCGATTTCAGAATTGGATCAGGTGGTTGAAAAGCATGGCGTAACCTTGGTTGGTGTTGTGAATATTCCGGCCCTGATGGCTACAGATGCCAGCAGTCTGTATGCCCGTAATCTGGTCAATTTTATTACACCAATGCTGGATAAAGAGAGCGGGGCACTAGTGATTAATATGGATGATGAGGTGGTTGAATCCTCATTGATTTGTAAAGATGGTGCATTTCTTAAACCACAGTTGTTAAACCAGGGAGATGCATCATGAGTTTGAATGCAATAACTGCAGACGCTGTATCCACTGTTGCGTCACATGGCACATCGGCGGTAGATCCGGTTGTTTTTTCATTCACGGTGTTTGTGTTGGCTATTATCGTGGGTTATCACGTGGTGTGGAATGTTACGCCTGCATTACACACGCCGTTGATGAGTGTGACCAATGCGATCTCCAGTATTGTCATTGTTGGAGCGTTGTTGGCAGCCGGGCCACTTGAGATGAACCTTGCAACTGTGCTTGGGTTGATCGCGGTCGGCCTGGCATCGGTCAATATATTTGGCGGATTTATGGTTACGCAGCGCATGCTTGCGATGTTCAAGAAGCGGAAATAAGGGGATAACATGTTATCTGCAAACATGGTTGAGCTGGCCTATCTATTAGCAGCTGTATTGATTATTTTTGCGTTGAAGGGGCTGGCTAGCCCTGAGACGGCGCGTCGTGGTAATGCATTTGGTATGCTGGGCTTAGGGATTGCAGCTTTGGTGACATTGCAAATGGACGCGGTGCAAAACTATACCTGGATTGTTGCTGCTATTGCAGTCGGTGGTCTGTTTGGTGGCGTAGTCGCTCGCAAGGTGCCGATGACACATATGCCGCAGACTGTGGCCTTTATGCATTCTCTGGTTGGTTTGGCGGCAGTGATGATTGCCGTGTCGGCTTTCCTTGATCCTGTGGCTTATGGAATCGCTAATGTCGAAGGCGGCTTGTATATGGCCAGTAGGGTGGAGTTGTTTCTAGGTACGTTTATTGGCGCGATTACATTTACAGCATCGTTGATTGCTTTTGGAAAGCTACACGGTCTGCTTTCTGGTAAACCACTGGTTTTTGCTGGCCAACATCAACTTAATTTATTGCTGGGGCTGACGATGCTTGCTGCCGGCATCATGTTCTGTGTTACCGGTGAAATGCTGCCATTTATGATGATGTTGGTGATTGCTATGGTGCTGGGTGTCACCTTGATTGTACCGATTGGTGGTGCAGATATGCCGGTGATCGTATCGATGTTGAACTCATACTCTGGTTGGGCTGCAGCCGGCATCGGTTTTACACTGGGAAATAATATGTTGATTATAGCGGGGGCGCTGGTTGGCTCTTCGGGTGCTATTCTTTCTTATATAATGTGTAAGGCGATGAATCGCTCTCTATTTAATGTGTTGCTTGGTGGTTTTGGTGGTGATGCTGCTACTGCATCGGCTGCCGGGGCTGTAGGTCAGCGTCCAGTGCATAGCGGAGCCGCAGAAGATGCGGCCTTTTTGATTAAGAACGCCCGTTCGGTAATTATTGTGCCGGGTTATGGCTTGGCTGTCGCGCGTGCACAGCATGTGTTGAAAGAGTTGGTGGAGACACTGCTGGCGATGGATGTACAGGTTAAATTTGCTATTCATCCGGTGGCGGGGCGTATGCCGGGTCATATGAATGTGTTGCTGGCGGAAGCTGATGTGCCATATGATATTGTATTTGAAATGGATGAAATCAATCCAGAGTTTTCTGATACGGATGTGGTGCTGGTGATTGGTGCTAATGATGTTACTAACCCGGCGTCCAAAACGGACCCATCCAGCCCGATTTATGGTATGCCTATTCTGGATGTGTCAAAGGCAGAGCATGTGGTTGTGATCAAGCGTTCACTGGCAGCTGGCTATGCGGGCTTGGATAATGATCTGTTTTATATGGATAAAACTATGATGCTGTTTGATGATGCGAAAAAAGCTTGTGAGTCAATGCTTCAGGCACTTGATTAATTGTTTTTTACTTATAAAGCAAAGTTAATATCGAATAGATCCAGCTAATTATTATAACTAACAATAAAAATTCTTATGCATGTCGAAAAGTTATTGACAGGCATATAGGTCGACACTAAGGTTCGCGACCCTTCGAAAGGGCTGATCCATTAGGCAGCTACCTGAGAAGTGAACGTTTGGAGAAGAGGATACAATGCCAACAGTCAATCAGTTGATTCGCAAGCCGCGCAAGGACAAGCGCAAGATTAATAAAGTCCCTGCTCTGCAGGCTTGCCCACAGCGTCGTGGTGTATGTACACGTGTATATACCACTACACCAAAGAAACCAAACTCAGCGTTGCGTAAAGTTGCACGTGTGCGTTTGACCAACGGTATGGAAGTTACGGCTTACATCCCCGGTGAAGGCCATAAATTGCAAGAGCATTCAGTTGTACTGATTCGTGGCGGTCGCGTAAAGGATTTGCCAGGTGTACGTTATCATGTTCTACGTGGTGTTTTGGATACAACGGGTGTTGAAGGCCGTAAACAGGCTCGCTCGAAGTATGGCGCCAAGCGTCCGAAGTAAGAGAGGAATTAGATATGCCACGTAAAGGTCCCGTCACCCGTCGTCCGATTGTACCGGATGCAAAGTTTGGTGACACAAAAGTTTCAACAGTAGTAAACAAGGTAATGCTTGCAGGCAAGAAGAATATTGCTGAAGCGATTGTTTATGATGCAATGGAAATCGCAGCGCAGAAGTCAGGTTTAGAGCAGCTAGACGTTCTACACCAGTCGCTGGAAGCAGTGCGTCCATTGGTAGAAGTTAAATCACGCCGTGTTGGTGGTGCTACGTATCAGGTTCCTATGGAAATCTCTGATCGTCGTCAGCAGTCACTGGCTGTGCGCTGGTTGGTTGAATTCTCACGCAAGCGTTCCGAGCATACTATGGCAGAGCGTCTGGGTAATGAGATGGCTGATGCTATCGCGGAGCGCGGTTCGGCTTTTAAGAAGCGCGATGAAACACATCGTATGGCTGAAGCGAACAAGGCATTCTCACACTTTCGTTGGTAAGTGCTTGATTGGAGCTCGATTATGAGTCTCCTTAGGATGTTTTGTTAAGAGATTAAAAGTAATAAGTTTAGTATTAAAAGAGATAGTTCTTTTATAATTTGATGGTAAGGAGTATGACGTGGCTCGTAAGACACCGCTAGATCATGTGCGCAATATTGGCATCATGGCCCATATTGACGCAGGCAAAACTACAGCGACAGAGCGCATTCTGTTTTATACAGGTGTAAGCCATAAAATTGGTGAAGTGCATGATGGCGCGGCCACCATGGATTGGATGGCTCAGGAACAAGAGCGCGGCATCACCATTACTTCTGCAGCAACTACCTGCTCGTGGAAAGACCATCAGATTAATATTATTGACACCCCTGGTCATGTGGATTTTACAATTGAAGTTGAGCGTTCTCTACGTGTGCTTGATGGCGCAGTTGGTGTATTCTGTGCGGTTGGTGGTGTTCAGCCACAGTCTGAGACCGTTTGGCGTCAGGCTGATAAATATAAAGTTCCTCGTATTGCATTCGTAAACAAAATGGACCGTACCGGTGCTCGTTACTTTGAAGTGGTTGATGAGATCCGTGAACGTCTTGGGCACAATGCAGTTGCCTTGAATATTCCAATTGGTGCTGAAGAAGACTTCCAGGGTGTTATTGACCTGGTTACCATGAAAGCGATCGTCTGGAAAGATGAAGCTATGGGCGCAATGTACGATATTCAGGACATTCCTGCTGACTTGCTAGAGGTTGCGCAAGAGCGTCGTGAGCTGCTTCTGGATGCCGTGTTGGTCAATGATGAAGAGTTGATGATGGCATACTTGGAAGGTGAAGAGGTTGATGAGGCTGCGTTGAACGAATGCATCCGTAAATCTGTTCTTGATATCTCTGTGATTCCTGTGCTTGCTGGTACTGCTTTTAAGAATAAAGGTATTCAAACACTGTTGGACGCAGTAATTCAATATATGCCTGCTCCTGCTGATGTGCCTGCAATTGGTGGTGTTCATCCGGACACAGACGAGCCTGACACACGCCCATCATCTGATGATCAGCCGTTTTCAGCGCTTGCATTTAAAGTAATGACCGACCCGTTTGTTGGTACGCTAACCTTCTTCCGTGTGTATTCCGGTGTAGCAGAGGCTGGTTCTTATGTGATCAACTCTACTAAAGGAAAACGTAAAGAACGTCTTGGCCGTATTTTGCAGATGCATGCAAACGAACGTTCTGAGATTAAAGAAGTGCGTGCTGGCGATATCGCTGCTGCCGTAGGTCTCAAATCTACTACGACTGGCGACACGCTTTGTGATGCTGATAGCCCAATCATTCTTGAGCGTATGGAATTCCCTGAGCCGGTTATCTCGGTTGCTATTGAGCCTAAGACTAAAGCGGATCAGGAAAAAATGGGCGTTGCTCTGGGTCGTCTGGCTGCAGAAGATCCTTCATTCCGTGTTCGTACTGATGAAGAGACAGGTCAGACCATTATCTCAGGCATGGGCGAGCTTCATCTTGAAATCCTCGTTGACCGTATGAAGCGCGAGTTTGACGTTGATGCAAACGTTGGTAAGCCTCAGGTTGCTTATCGTGAAACTATTCGCAGCGCAACAAAAGCTGAAGGTAAATTTGTTCGTCAGTCCGGTGGTCGTGGTCAGTATGGTCATTGCTGGTTGGAAATCGAACCAATGGAAGCTGGTGGTGGATTCGAATTCATTGATAAGATCTCTGGTGGTTCTATTCCTCGTGAATATATTCCAGCGGTTGGTAAAGGTGCTGAAGAAGCAATGGCTAACGGTGTACTTGCCGGTTATCCAATGGTGGACGTCAGAGTTACTGTAGTTGACGGTTCTTATCATGACGTCGATTCCAATGAAATGGCATTTAAAGTGGCTGGATCCATGGGCTTCCGTGCTGGTTGTGCACAGGCATCCCCGGTAATTCTTGAGCCAATGTTGGAAGTTGAAGTTGTTACACCTGAAGATTACATGGGTGATATTGTTGGTGATTTGAATCGTCGTCGTGGTCGCATACTTGGTATGACTGATCGCGGAAATGGTAAAGTTATTGATGCGGAGGTTCCGTTGTCTGAAATGTTCGGTTATTCAACCAACGTTCGTTCAATGTCTCAGGGCCGTGCTACATAC
>JAUZQJ010000077.1 GCA_030951045.1 Mariprofundus sp. | reverse complement strand
CCTGTATGAAGCAGATTTGATTGATACCTGCAAAAAACTCACTGCTGATGCAATCGCAAACGGCGGCAGTATCCCAGTGCCTACTGATAGTGTTTGCGCTCATAAATTCGCACCTGATGCAGAAGCAACCCTGAAAGGTGCTTCTGAAGCTACAGATGACGACATGATCTTTGATATCGGCCCTGACTCCGCTGTAGAACTGGCTGAAATCATCAAGAATGCCGGCACCATCGTCTGGAATGGCCCTGTTGGCGTATTTGAATTTGATCAGTTCGGTGAAGGCACCAAAGCCATCGCTCTGGCTATCGCAGAATCCGATGCATTCTCCATCGCCGGTGGTGGTGACACCCTGGCAGCTGTGGATAAATATGGCATTGCAGACAAGGTATCATATATCTCAACCGGTGGTGGCGCTTTCCTTGAATTCCTGGAAGGCAAAGAACTACCTGCCGTAACTATGTTAGAAGGACGTGCCGCTTAAGTGGAAAATTTTCGTAGAACTAAAATTGTAGCAACGCTGGGTCCCGCTTCCGAATCCCCGAAAATGCTGGGGAAAATGATCAAAGCAGGCGTGAATGTTGTGCGCCTGACTTTCTCGCACGGCACTGCTGATGAGCACCGCATGCGAGCAGAAAATGTACGCATTGCGGCCAAAGAAAATGGTGTATGTGTCGGTATCTTGGCTGACATGCAAGGGCCCAAAATACGCTGTGGTAAATTCATTAGCGGCAAAACCATGCTTACGATTGGTCAGCATTTCATTCTCGATGGTGCGATGAGTCTGGATGAAGGCAATGATGAACGTGTCGGCCTGACTTACAAAGAACTGGTTGGTGATGTTGAACCCGGCGCGCGTTTATTGCTCAACGATGGCCTACTAGTCATGGATGTGGATAAAGTCATCGGCGAAGAAATTCATTGCACCGTTGTTGTCGGTGGCGTGCTATCCAACAACAAAGGCATTAACCGTGCCGGCGGTGGCTTGTCCGCTGCAGCATTAACCGAGAAAGACAAAGAAGACATCAAAACAGCTTGCGCTATTGGTGTGGATTATATTGCTATCTCTTTCCCGCGCAATGGTGCAGATATGGATTATGCCCGCTCATTGGTGCGCGCTGAAGGCAGCAATGCCGGCATGGTTGCTAAGGTCGAACGTGCTGAAGCAGTGTTACCTGAGAATCTCAGCTCGATCATGGAAGCATCCGATGTAGTCATGGTTGCACGTGGCGATCTTGGTGTCGAAATTGGTGATGCGGCTGTACCACCGGTTCAGAAGCTGATCCTGCGGGAAGCGCCAAAACACAATGTGGCTGTGATTGTGGCCACACAGATGATGGAATCAATGTGTGAGAACCCCATCCCAACGCGTGCGGAAGTCAATGATTGCGCCAATGCCGTACTCGATGGCACCGATGCAGTCATGCTTTCCGGTGAATCCGCTGCAGGCAAATACCCCGTGGAAGCCGTACTTGCCATGCACAGAACCTGCCTTGAAACCGAAAAACAGAAGGTGCTACCATCAACATCAACACGTGATCCGCGTTTCCCACCCCATTCCATTGATGAATGCCTAGCCAGGCAGGCCATGGAAACATCGCACTTGTTGCCCATCGCCGCTATTGCAGCATTCACCCACAGTGGCAATACCGTATTGTATATGTCCCGCCACTTAACACGGGTTCCGATCTATGCCTTAACCCCATCGGCTGAAACAGCGGGACGGGTTACCATGTTCAGAAATGTAATCCCCAAACCGATCTCTGAAGAATACGGCGAGACCGATGCACCACGTGCTACCCGTGATGGCATCGCTATCATGCTGTATGACAAGCTCGTTCAGGATGAGGACATGGTCATCATGACACTCGGTACACCTATGGGTAAAGCTGGTGGCACCAATGCGATGAAAATTGTGCGTGTTGGGGAAGTATTTAACCGCTAATAGATTCAAAGCATCATAAGCAATATTTTTTAATAGTTCATGCAAATCACAAATACGGGTATAATTATTCCCGCTAAAACACTAAGGAGAAATAAATGGCTTTAATTTCATTACGTCAATTACTGGATCACGCAGCTGAAAACAGCTACGGCATGCCAGCATTCAATGTAAACAACATGGAGCAGGTTCATGCCATCATGGAAGCTGCTAACGAAGTAAATTCACCAGTCATCATGCAGGGTTCTGCTGGTGCACGTGGTTATGCTGGTGAACCATTCTTGCGTCACATGATTGATGCAGCAATTGAGCAGTACCCGCATATTCCGGTTGTAATGCATCAGGATCACGGTTCTGAGCCAGCTGTTTGCCTGCGTTCAATCCAGTCTGGTTTCTCATCTGTCATGATGGATGGCTCTCTGGAAGCTGATTGCAAAACACCGTCTTCTTTTGAATATAATGTGGCAGTAACTAAAAATGTTGTAGACATGGCACATGCTGGCGGCGTTTCTGTTGAAGGCGAACTTGGTTGCCTGGGTTCATTGGAAACTGGCGAAATGGGTGAAGAAGATGGCCACGGCGCTGAAGGTAAACTTGACTTGGATATGCTATTGACTGGTGTTGATGAAGCGGTTGATTTCGTTAATCAGACCAACGTTGATGCTTTGGCTATCGCTATCGGCACTTCACATGGTGCTTACAAATTCACTAAACCACCTACAGGTGAAGTACTTCGTATTGACCGCATTGAAGAAATTCACGCAGCTCTGCCAAATACCCATCTGGTTATGCATGGCTCTTCTTCAGTTCCTCAGGAATGGTTGGCTATCATCAATGAATTTGGTGGCGAAATGGGTGAAACATACGGCGTTCCTGTTGAAGAGATCGTTAAAGGCATCAAATCCGGTGTTCGTAAAGTAAACATCGATACTGACCTTCGTATGGCTTCTACTGGTGCAGTTCGTCGTCACCTGCAGGAAAACCCATCCAACTTCGATCCTCGCAAGTTCTTCAAAGCAGCTAAGGATGCTATGAAAGATATCTGTACAGCGCGTTTTGAAGCATTTGGTTCTGCTGGTCAGGCATCATCTATCAAAGCAAACTCTTTGGAAAAGATGATTAGCTTTTACAACTAAGTTTAACAGCTGACTAATCTTCACTAAAAAGGCGGGCCGCATGGCTCGCCTTTTTTTATTTACGACCCGTAACGATTAAGTTCTCAACTGATTTTTGGCTACATCGGACAGTCACTACAGCTTAATAGTGATGAAAATGAATCATGGCGTTTGACATCACCCTTACCCCTCTTATAATGCACCGCCTTTGCAAGGCAGACCCAAAGTTTAAAAACTTTAGATGGATGCCTAGAACCATTGCAAATACGGAGAGATTTATGTCTACCTGGACTGTTCGCCCCGGCGATATTGAACGTAAATGGCTTGTTGTTGATGCCACTGACCTAGTACTTGGTCGTTTAGCTACACAGCTTGCTACTGTACTACGTGGAAAACATCGCCCGGAGTATACCCCGCACGCAGATTGTGGTGATCACATCATTGTTATCAATGCTGAAAAGATCCGCGTAACCGGTAACAAAGAAACCGATAAAGTATATTATCATCACACACGCTTTGCTGGTGGCCTAAAAAGCATCACACTAGAAAAGCAGCGTGAGAAACATCCTGAGCGCATCATTGAAGCAGCTGTAAAAGGCATGATGCCGAAAGGCCCATTGGGTCGCTCTATGCTTAAAAAGCTCAAGGTTTATGTTGGCAGTGATCATCCACACGCAGCACAACAGCCTGAAGCAATGAAATTGAACCAAGGAAGTAATTAAAATGGCAGAAACAGTGTACCGCGGCACAGGTCGCCGCAAACGTAGTGTAGCTCGCGTCATGATCAATGCTGGTGCAGGTAGCATCTCAGTCAATGGTCGCGATCTGGAGAACTACTTCCCAGTTGAGATCGTTCGCCAGCAAACAATTTTGCCTTTGATTGAAGCAGAGCTATTAGGTCGCATTGATGTACGTGTCACTGTTGCTGGTGGCGGCATCTCTGGCCAGGCTGGCGCAATTCGCCATGGTTTGGCTCGTGCTCTATTGGAATATGATGCTGGTCTTCGCCCTGCTCTAAAAGCAGCTGGCTATTTGACTCGTGACTCTCGTAAAGTTGAACGTAAAAAGGCTGGTCTTAAAAAGGCACGTCGCGCTCCACAGTTCTCCAAGCGTTAAATCAAAACATCGGGTTTCAATACCCAAACAAAAAAGGGAAGGCATTGCGCCTTCCCTTTTTTTTATCTTCTACATTCACATATCATTTCCAAGACTACTTCTTTAGGAGATGCAGATTTATTGCATCCGGCAAGATACTTAGAATCCCCAATCGTTCTCAATATTGGATACACAGAGTCTTGAAGATTCAGAGTATTAGAAACAAAACACCTTTTAGTGTCTGATCACCACTGACCCAAACAAAAAAAAGGAAGGCATCATCGCCCTCCCTTTTTCAAACGAACTCAACAACAATAACCTATTTAACGTGAAGCTTAATCGTCTGGCTCATCGCTTTGCCATATGATTGATGATGACCATCTGCAAACTGCAGTGTTAGAGTATGATCACCCGGCATTAAATTCAGCACCGTTTCACTTTGACCTTTGCCAAAATGTTTATGTGTTTCATCTTTGGGTACTACTTCACCCTTTGGAATAAATGCCCCATCAACAATCAAGTGGTGATGCCCTGTGCCTTCAATCAACTCACCGGCTTTATGCACTTTCATGCCATGTGCAGCCATTACAACATTAACAGCCTGACTTACCTCAGCCCCATCTTTTGGAAGCACCAGCTCAACACTCGATGTAGTATCAGCTGATGAACAAGCTTGCATCAGTGGCAAAACAGTCAGTGCGGCCAAAATAATCCACGTACGTTTTAATTTCATTTAGAACCTCCTAAAAAAACAGAGACTCGGCAAAGTCGCCAAGGTTGGCAAGTCGGCAGTAAGCGATAGGCTAGCGACTCGACTTCCTTAGAAATACTGGAGAATCCCATTGAGCGCAACTAGCACCCCATTGTATGTACCTGAACGCTTCCGTAGCCCTGAATACCTTGCTGTAATTGATCAGCAAGCAATAGGCTCACAGCTTCAGATTCCATCCCATTGTCTGAGCATCATGCGCGAAGCTGGCGAGACCGGTTACCCGCACGAAATATGTGGCCTGTTAGTTGGCACAATCAACAACAACGGCTGGCAAGTTCATGATATCAAACCCGTTGCCAACCTCAATGAAGAACGGGCAGCAGATCGTTTTCAACTCGACCCGGCTGGATATCAACAGATAGACCGTAAACTGCGTGGCACGGGCCTTGAAATTATTGGCGTTTATCACTCTCATCCCGATTGCCCTGCCAAACCATCCCCAACCGACCTAGGGAGTGCCTGGGAAGGTTTTGCATACCCCATTATCAGCATTTGCGATGGACTAGCGACAGATATTCAGTGCTGGGCAGTCAACTCGTCAGCGAACGCCTTCCAAAACATTGAAATCAAGGAACAGACAATATGAATATCCGGCTCACGCCCCTGCTTTTGTTTGTAACGATCATATTATCCGCATGCCAAGCCCACAAACCTATTTCTCACACCAATGAAATAAAAACAACAAGCCAACACAAACAAATCAATATGCTTGAAATGGAACCCCGATTTCTCTATCTGGCAGCTCAGGATGCCATCAAAGATGGTCAATACCAGCTAGCCAGTGAACTGCTTTCGGCTCTGGTTGAAAAAGACGAAAACGCGATAATGCCGCACCTACAACTCATTGAACTGTTATTACAATCAAGAAAATATGATCTCGTAAAACAGCATATTGCGACGCTATTACAACAAAAAACACTCCCTACAGAAAAGCGTATTCACCTTGAACTCGCACAGGTTCGACTACTAGCCGGCCAAAACCAGACTGATGCAGCACTCAAACAACTTGAATCGTTTCTTACAATTCATCCGAAGCACCTCGATGCACGCGAGCTTCAAATTAAATTACTAACAAATGCAAACCGTTTCGATGAAGCACTAGCTGCACTTGAAACGTCTATTCAGATCGATGAATTACCCGAATTTCGTCTCCTACAAGCACAATTATTTATCAAGAAAAATGATTTCAATGCTGCAAAATCATCTCTTATACGCGCGCATACACTTGCCCCCCATCATGATACACCAGTACTACTTCTTAGCTCGATAGCCCTACAAAGCAATCATATTAATGAGGCTGAATCACTACTTCGCAGCTTTCTTATCGCACACCCCGAGGCCTTCCGCATATCCCAGGCTCTTGGACAATTATTAGTACGCGATAAACGCCAGGTAGAGGCCATCATGGTTTATCGTCAGGCGGTACAACACTCCGGCAACAACCCTGATATCATGCGATCTTTAGGCTTGCTCTATTTCCGCCTCCAAAATTACAGTGAATCAGAAAAAACATTCCGGAAATTAATAGAGAATAAATCCGATGACCTATCTCTTTTTTATCTCGGTGCCAGCCTGGAAGCACTGGATCGCAATAAGGAAGCACAAACCATCTACCAAAATATTGATGCTGGCTCCACGCTCGCAGCCGATGCCCAAATACGCCTTGCTGCTATAGCAGTCATGAATAATGACATTAAACAGGGTGAAAAACGTTTAAAGTCCATCTTAAAAAAACATACCATGCATTTAGATGCACTACTGATGTTATCCACTATCCGCCTGAGCCAACACAAATATCAGCAATTGATTGATGAAACAGATATCACCATGGGCATCCCTAAAACACCAGCGCAACTACTGTTTAATCGGGCAGTCGCGTTTGAAAGCCTTAAACAATATGATCAGGTTGAGAGCACAATCAATCAGCTTCTTAAAACAACTCCAACCCACGCTGAAGCGATGAACTTCTTGGCATATACCTATGCCATACAAGGCATCAAACTCGGCAAGGCAGAAGCACTACTTCATCGAGCGCTACTACTAAAACCGGACAATGGGTACTACCTCGACTCACTTGCCTGGGTCTATTACATGAGTGGTAAATTTCCTAAAGCTATCGAAACACAAGTTCAGGCCCTGAAAAAAATATCTGATGATGCTGTGATGTTTGAACATTATGGCGACATGCTATGGCAACATGGTGATATGCAAGGCGCACGCAACGCCTGGCAACAGGCCATCACATTCAAAAGCCCAAATATACAAGTAATTAAACACAAAATAAGCAAAGGAATCCCTCCCTTACAATGACAAACTTCTCACATAGAGCAGTCATGCATGGCCTCTGCCTTGCCCTGCTGGCATTTCTTAGTGCCTGTTCAGTGAGTATCCCGGCAAACCAAACTACGACTATGCACAAACCTATATCTCAAAAAATTGGCCCCTTCCCCGCTTTTTCCGGCCGCCTGATTGTCATCAACCCATCACGACGCTGGCAGGTAGAGATCGACTGGCAGGCCTATCAACCCAACGCTGGTACATTGCGCCTGAACCATGCATTCAGCAGTACTATTGTAGATTTTCGTTGGAATAATAGTCATATGGAAATCAGAGATAATAAGTTTCCTTATTGGCGTGATATTCAGCAGAAGGAGCTAACAGAACACGGCATCATGCTTCCACCCAATCAGTTAGCCAGTATTTTACTAGGTAACATCCCCTCTCATTTTCACCAGAAAAAAAACGACACTTGGGAAAGTAAACAATCCGGCAGTCTCATCCGTTTGCATTGGCAGCCAGCGTTGAAAAAACTCACCATCAGTGACATCCAACATGGTCGTGTCGCTAAACTGATCATCCATTAAGGTGCTTACGCTTCCGGCACCAGCCAAAATCAATCTATATTTGCATATCACAGCTGTGCATAACAATGGCATGCATGAACTTAATACTGCTTTTGCCTACACTGAAGCCTGTGATCTATTACATATTGAGAGATCTAATGAAATAGTGGTTACTTGTTCACAACAGCACTTAAGTGGCAAGGGAAACCTTGTGCATAAGGTGCTAGAAGCCTTACAAACCCGATACGGCATCAAACATGGATTACATGTACATATCGACAAACAGATACCGGAACAAGCTGGCCTTGGGGGAGGATCATCGGATGCCGCCACAGCCATAATGGCGGCCAATACGCTCTGGGACATTCATGCCAGCAGTAGCACATTGATTGACTTCGCTACACCATTTGGAGCCGACATCCCCTGTTTCCTATATGGCAAAGCGAGTTTAGCCACTGGCATAGGGGCAAGTCTGACAGATTATCCTTATCCCCTCCCCGGCCAAACATTGTTGCTCGCACGACCGAAGACAGGCCTTTCAACAGCTCAAGTGTTCCGCCACTTTGATAGCACGTTGACCGACCTTTCAGGGCTGGCTACTATGCGCCGCGATTCACCTTGCATCGGAGATAATGATCTTGAAGCAAGCGCCTGTCTTTTGAATCCGGATGTTTCGCAACTGCTAACCGAGCTGCGCACACAAACGGAAGAAGCATGGATGAGTGGCAGTGGTTCTACTTGCGTAGCCCTGTTTGACAGTCATCATCAGGCACTGAAGGTGTCAGATTTTTTGCAGCAAAAAAGTCTGGCGAACTGGACACATGTAGGTAAGATCTGCGATCTTCATCCTATCATGTTGAACAGATAGTTAACGAATTGGGACGTGGCCAAGCGGTAAGGCAACGGGTTTTGATCTCGTCATGCGCAGGTTCGAATCCTGCCGTCCCAGCCAATTAAAATAACTGGTGCAATGCAATATGCAGGCACAGGAGCGGTATATGTTCCATGAAAAACTTCGACTTTTTTCAGGCACCTCAAATCCGCCGCTTTCTCAAGCGATCTGCGACCATATTGGTCAGCCATTAGGCGACCTCTACTTTCAACGGTTTTCCGATGGCGAAATTTTCATTCAGGTAAAAGAGACGATTCGTGGGCATGATGCGTTCTTTATCCAGAGCACCAGCAGACCGGCCAACGCCAATCTCATGGAACTGCTTATTTTTATTGATGCAGCCAAACGTGCATCAGCCCGCAATATCTGTGTTGTCATTCCCTATTTCGGTTATGCACGTCAGGATCGAAAAAGTGCAGGGCGCACCCCTATTTCCGCCAAACTGGTAGCTGATCTGATCTCTCGGGCCGGGGCAACGCGTGTACTCACACTGGATTTGCACGCCACACAGATTCAAGGCTTCTTTGACATTCCTGTAGATAATATTTTCGCTATCCCGTTATTCGGAAAAGATATTGAAGAGCGTAGTGATCTTGGCGACATCATGATTGTATCACCGGATGTTGGTGGCGTAGTACGCGCACGCGCTCTGGCAAATCGTCTGCATGTCGATATGGCTATTGTAGATAAGCGCCGCCCTGCTCCAAATGTTGCAAAAGTGATGAATATTATTGGTGATGTCGGTGGTAAGCACTGCATCCTGATAGATGATATGGTAGACACTGCCGGCACGCTCTGTGGTGCCGCCGAAGCATTGCTTGAACAGGGTGCAACTAAAGTCAGCGCCTATGCCTCTCACGGTGTATTATCCGGACCTGCAGCAGAGCGCCTGGCCGCCTCCAATCTGCATGAACTGGTTATTACAGATAGTATTTTGCAACCGGAAGCAGTCTTAAACACTGGTAAGGTACGCATCATCTCTATTGCCAACTTAATGGGCGAAGCCATCACCCGCATCTATGATGCACGTTCGATCTCAAGCCTGTACGAATAACACTCCCCCCTTCGCACATCGACATGACTTTTGATCAGGCCGATCCCACTGCATCAAAAGCAGCGGTCATTCCGGTTTTGTCCTCCACACTGTTACCAGGCTTCACTGGCCGGAACTTCTTCACTACTACGGGTTCATCTGCCACCTCACACGCATCTCAATCTTGAGCATCCTCTTGACCGAACCGCCTTGTTACCAAGCCAGTGCAAGTCTTCCCCAGTTAAGGTCTGGCTCCCTGTGAGTAACCCCATCCTCAAACACGCTACAGGTCTGACCGAGTATCGGATTTCGCCCCATTTCGCAGGCTAATCGCCCCTGCTGCGCCGAATCAGGTTTACTTGCGTTATGTGTCACTCACTTCCTATGGCTTCCTTCAGACCCAACCGTTACCAGTTACGCCCTTGCCATTCGGATTATCTTCCCCCGGTCGGGGTGATGCCTGAACAACTCAGGCCGGGTTTGCCAAACATGCCGGGCAAACAAAAAAGGCGACCCGAAGGCCGCCTTTTAAATCAATCCACTTAGATCAATTCATTTACAAGAAACGAATTATAGAGATTTCAACTTAGCAAGTACTTCGTCCTGCTTAGCCGCATCACAAATTTTCTGTGGAGGCATTTTGGTTTTAGCATGGTCATCACCACTAAACTCTTTGATCGCTTTCTTGGAGTTACACATCCAAGCGCGAAGGTGCTCTTCATCCCAGTTCCAGCCGCCTTTTGCTAGGGCTGCTTTATATCTAAAGCCTTCATGCGTACCTGCTGCACGGCCTACAACACCTTTCAGACCAGGGCCAACTTTATTCTTTTCAGTGAAGTTATGGCATCCCTTACATTTACCCCATGCAGCAGCCTGTGCTGACATTGGAGCTAAGGACATTGTGCCCATAACAAATGCTGCAGACGCAGCAACCATCAATAATTTTTTCATTTTCTTCCTCCTCTCTGATATCTGAAGATGACTTGCTACGCATGCCTTCTCACGGTGTCAACACTATTCACATTCCATTCATAAACACAGTGTAATTACCCCCCCGTGCGGGGAAGACATCCCCCCACCAGTGTTATGCCTCAATAAAAGTTATTTATCACCATGCACAGACAATCCATTGTCCACCACGTCAACAATCACATTTGTCCCTGCTTCATCAGCAATCAACAGACGTGCCAGCGGCGTCTCCAGATACTCCTGAATAAACCGCTTCAGTGGTCTGGCCCCAAAAGCAGGATCATAAGCCTGCACAGCGATCCACTGTACAGCCTCATCAGTTACCGTCAGCGATACCTGCTGCTCAGACAAACGCTGCTTCAGCTCCATGAGAAAAACTTCAACAATGCGTGCCACAACGTTTTGTGTCAGCGGCCTGAACAGCACCGTTTCATCCACACGATTAAGAAACTCTGGCCTGAAATGTTGGGTCAGCGCAGCCATAATTTGAGCCGATGCCGTTTCATTCAACGCGCCATCAGCATCAATCCCATCCAACATATATTCTGAACCGATATTGCTGGTCATAATAACGATCGTATGCTGAAAATTCACCGTTCGACCATGACTATCCGTCAATCGACCATCATCAAGCAATTGCAATAATACATTGAATACATCCGGATGGGCTTTTTCAACCTCATCCAATAGCAACACACAATATGGCTTGCGCCGTACTGCTTCTGTCAGCTGACCACCCTGCTCAAAGCCTATATAGCCCGGAGGGGCACCCAACAAACGCGAAACAGCATGTTTTTCCATATATTCCGACATGTCGATACGCACCATATTTTCTTCCGCATCAAACAGGGTACACGCCAACGTACGCGCCAACTCAGTTTTACCCACCCCGGTTGGACCCAGAAAAAGAAACGAACCAATCGGCTTGTGCTGATCGCGAATACCGGCCCGTGCGCGCAACACAGCATTGGAGACAGCCAACACGGCTTCATCCTGACCAATCACCCGCTCATGTAGCACGGACTCCAGACTCAACAACTTTTCACGCTCCCCTTGTAGCAAGCGTGTCATCTGAATGCCAGTCCAGCGCTCCACTACCGCTGCGATCTCAGCCTCATTCACCACTTCACTAATTAAACCTTCCCGCGCTTGTACAGAAGCCTCCTGCTCAGCCAGTTGCTTCTCTAAAGCCGGCAACGTGCCATAACGCAAACTGGCAGTTATCTCCAGATCATAGCGCCGTTCAGCGCTCTCAATATCAAGCTTCACCTGCTCAATCTGCTCACGCAAAGACTGAACGCTCCCCATAGCGCCTTTTTCCTGCTCCCAGCGCGCACGCATCACATCTCGCTTCTCCTGCAACTCAACCAGCTCTTTACGTAAAATATTAAGCCGTTTACGGCTAGCTTCATCTTTCTCTTTCTTTAAGGCGGTCTCTTCAATTTCAAGACGCATGGCACGCCTGGAGATAGCATCGAGTTCAGCAGGCATCGAATCCATTTCTGTACGAATGGATGCACAAGCCTCATCGACCAGGTCAATGGCTTTATCCGGCAAAAAACGATCAGAGATATACCGGTCAGACAAGGTTGCAGCCGCCACCAGAGCGGCATCAGAGATCCGCACACCATGATGCAACTCAAAGCGTTCCCGAATACCTCTTAAGATTGAAATCGTATCGGCCACATCAGGCGCATCAACCAGCACGGGTTGAAAACGACGCTCTAATGCAGCATCCTTTTCTATATACAGTCTGTATTCGTTGAGGGTCGTCGCACCAATGCAATGCAACTCACCACGCGCTAGCATCGGCTTGAGCATATTGCCCGCATCACTGCTACCCTCAGTTTTACCAGCTCCTACAATGGTGTGTAATTCATCAATAAAGAGCAACGTATGCCCTTCCGACGCCTTTATTTCCTCTAGCACTGCTTTCAAACGCTCTTCAAATTCACCGCGATATTTTGCGCCCGCCATCAACGATGTCATATCGAGCGAAAACAGGCTGCGATTCTTTAAGCCCTCAGGTACATCGCCGGATACGATGCGCTGCGCAAGTCCTTCAGCAATCGCTGTCTTTCCCACACCCGGCTCTCCAATCAATACAGGGTTGTTTTTGGTTTTGCGCGACAGGATTCGGATCACCGAGCGAATTTCAGCATCCCGGCCAATGACAGGGTCGAGCTTACCTGAACGGGCCATTTCAACCAGATCAACACCATATTTTTTCAGCGCTTCATATTGCGATTCAGGTGCATCTGTAGTCACCCGTTGATTCCCACGCACACTGCTCAGCACTTCCAGAAAAGATTCCCGTGTGATGCCTTGCGCTTTGAATATTTTACCGGCTTCGCTGCTATCTTTCTCATCAATAAAGGTCAGCAACACATGCTCAACAGAGATATAATCATCCTGCATGCGCTCGGCTTCTGCTGCAGCTTTGGCTAATAGGCCTTGCAAGCGCTGGGTAATGTATATTTTATCTATCTCTACACGTTGCCCACTTACCTTTGGATACTTGGACAGGGCGCTCTGAACATCAGATTTAAATACATTGATATCTCTACCTGCCCGCTCAATCAATCGCGGTGCCAAGCCATCAACTTGAGCCAGAAGCTCTGCCAACAGATGCTCACCATCGACTTGTTGATGTGACAAGCGCGCTGCCAGACTTTGACTGGCAGCCATGGCTTCATTTAATTTTTGGGTCATTCTGCTCAAATCCATATCAGTGCTCCATACTAGTGTATATGGGGATCAGCGTTCAGGAATCCAAGTTCAAATTCACATCAATACCGGAAAAGCCATGGCGTGTTACTTCAGACAATAGTGTATTTCTTGTGTATGGCTTTTTCATAAAACCAGCCAAACCATTATGCTTGAGACGATCAATCGCATCATTATCCAAAAAGCCACTACTCAACACGATGCTGGCATCAGGGTTTATTGCCCGAATGGCATAAAATGCCTCCTCCCCATCCATGACTGGCATTGTCAAATCCATCAATACCATCGAAATCTCATGGGCATGTTCACGAAACACATGCACAGCATGCTCTCCATCATTTGCAGTAAATACGCGAATACCTTCTCTCTCAAGCAAGCGCTTGGCAACGTCTCTGACAGCCTCTTCATCATCCACCAACAGCACGCCCCCATACACATCTGGCTGCAGATTCATTTCTATAGTTTGCAATTCCGGATTGGGTTTATCTGTAGCCAACAAAGGAAGAAATACGGTAAATCGAGACCCCTTACCCAGTTCGCTATGCAGTGCCAACGTACCACCATGACTCCGCACAATCCCCAGCAACGCCGATAAACCCAATCCACTCCCGGTCTCTTTGGTTGTAAAAAAAGGATCAAAAATACGTAATTTCGTATCCTCATCCATACCGCATCCGGAATCCTTCACATCAACAAAGACGTACATCCCCGGTTGCAGATCACTTGCCATGTACATATTAGAAAAATCCAGAGCTGCGAGATGACGTAAGCCTGTACGCAAATAAATCTCGCCGGTATTAGCTTCCATAGACTCTGAAGCATTGGTCATTAAATTCATCACCAATCGTGTTAACTGATTTCTATCACCATACACATCGGGCAAAGCATCCATCAAGGTTTGATTCAATTTTATTTTCTTACCAATTACAGTACTTAGCAATTCAGATACTTCACAAATCAAATCATTAAAATTCTGATGTCCCATGGTTAAACGACCCTGACCGGAATAGGCCAACATCTGCTTCACCAGATCAGCACCGCGTCGCGCAGATTTAAAAATCTTCTCCAGATATTCACGCATCTCACCTTGTGCCGAAGGTTCGAGCATAGCCAGTTCAGCGTTCCCCATCACGCCAACCAGCATATTATTAAAGTCGTGAGCAATACCTCCAGCCAATACACCGATACTTTCCATCTTTTGAGCCTGTTGCAGTTGACCTGTCAGCTCCTGGCTTTCCTGTTCTGCCTTTTTACGCTCCGCAATATTACGTACATTGCCTTCAACACCTGCAATATTACCTTCTTTATCAAAAAAACATTGAGAATTCACTTCAGCCCAGACACGTGAACCATCCTTATGCTTCAGGCACACCTCAAAATGTTGCAAATGGCCGCCATTCTGCTTTAAAGTATCAAGAAACTGGGTACGGTCGCCTTCGTTAAAGTATAATTGATCCAACGCTTGCCCAATTACTTCTTCCCGCTGATAACCCAGTTGCCGTTCACAGGCAAGAGAGACCCATATGACTGTACCATTAGTGTCGGCTCGATAATAAGCATCCTGCATATGATCAAGAATATCTTTATATTCATGAGTGATTTGTTCCAATGCTGTAGTACGTTTCTGAATACCTTGTCGCAATTGCACATTAAACAGATATAAAAACAGCACCAACAAAAACAATGATGCAAAGGCAAACCAATATCGATAATGCCAGACCAGGCTACCAACACTTGTGTCGGGTTGATAAATAAAGGCATCCCAATCAATCTTCATCAGAGGGTACCCCAGAGATTCGAACACGATGGCTGTATTTTGCCAGCGTTTCAGGTTTGAAAATCCCACAGGTACAAGCTTTGCCATCATCAGTTCAGAAATAGCTTTCGCTTCATAGCTTAAGTAATCCACAGATTTATGTTGGCTATCATACTTCTTTTTAATCAAACGAATGATTTCTTGTTGATGCCCGAGCGCATACTCCCACCCCCTCAGCGATGCCCTACGAAACGCTTCAGCACGCTGCGGATGGGATTCTATTTCCGAGACTGACGTCAACAGCGTATCTCCGTAGAAATCAACGCCATAATCATGTGGTCGAAACATCTCAAATGCAATGCCCTGCTGTTGCAGCAAAAAGCTTTCATTACTGCTATAACCCGGAAAAGCATCCGAGCGCCCCTCAATCAGATCATCAATACTACCAATAGGCAGACGCTCATAATCAGCCTCAGCAAGACCCGCACGCTGCAACATCGCCTGCACTTCCACCGTCAGAAAACCTGCCTGCATCATCACACGTTTACCGCGCAGCATCTCCGGAGAGCTTATATCTGAACGTGTATAAATCACCTGTGGTGAATGCTGGAACACAGCTGCAAGCACAACAACAGGCTCTCCTTCAGCGCGCGACAGCAAAGCTCCCGCATCACCCACGGCATATTGCACTTCACCAGCAAGCATCATTTCCACTGGATTATGGCTTGAGCCTCCTTCAAGCAATTCCACATGCACACCTTCATCGGCATAAAAGCCCTTTTCCAGTGCCGCGTAATACCCTGCAAACTGAAATTGATGTTTCCACTTTAATTGAAGATGGACAACATCATCATGATCGACATTTGCTGCCTGACAAAGCTGTGCTGTGAACAGGCATAAAAAAGAGAACAGACAAGCATAACGCAAATAATTCATCGCTACACCTTAACTTATCGATCGGGAAGTTCCACCACGAAGACAGATACTTTGGCTAAAATAGCAGGATTTGAATTCGACACTTCAACAATCAGATCGTCTTGCCCGGACGCATTATCAAAGCGGGTCTGAAACATATGGCTACCAACACTATAACTACGCCGCTGCACCTGAATATTTTCCACATCACCCCTCACCCGAACAATACGGAAAGTCAACGGCCCCACTGAATCAGAGACCATCGTCACCTCAAAAAAGCCTTTCCTGTCGGGCATGTCAAAAAACTCACGTGATTTTTGAAACGGCGGCACATTGGCATCCCGATTATAAAGATATTCCTCATCAAACTGGATAGCCTGAAGCAGGCCTGTATTACCACCAATCAACACGATAAAGCAGACCGTTAGTAGCACTGAACGAATATATGTATTCATGGGTTTTCATGCACTTCGATATCATATTTATCACACAGATAACGCATTTTATCCTTGGCGCGATCACCAAAACCCAACCAGCGGCCAGCACGCGCCTTAATATGCTGATTACGCTCCAGTGCCACTTCTACTAATTTCATCTCAAAAGCCGCCACAGCTTTTTCAGCCCGTATGCCTGAATCAGGTAACTGTTGTAGCCATTGCTCCAACGGATCGGCATCGTCACTCACCAGCTGCGGCCCCATCAGCGATGGAATAGCCTCTACTTTTTCTCCTACCGCCAGCACTACCGCACGTTCAATGACGTTCTCCAGTTCACGCACATTACCCGGCCAGCTATATCGCTCCAATTGCCCCAATACATCATCGGATAACGCATCCATGCGTTTACCACACATCGCAGCCTTGCGCATAAGAATGGCATCTGAAAGCAATGGTAAATCTTCGACATGATCACGCAGCGGAGGAACCAGAATTTCGACCACATGAATGCGATAATACAAATCATCGCGAAAACTGCCCTCTTGTACTTTTTGCTCCAAATTTTCCCTGCTTGAACAAATCAAACGTACATCTGAACGAATAATTGCTTCACCACCCAAACGTGAAAACTCACCCGACTCCAATGCTCTCAATAATTTCCCCTGCACTGACAATGGCAACCCTGCCACCTCATCAAGAAAAAGTGTGCCTCCGCCAGCGCGTTCAAACCAGCCAAGTTTTCGTTTCATCGCACCTGCAAAAGCACCTTTCTCATAACCAAACAACTCCGACTCCAACAACTCGGCCGACATAGCAGCGCAATTGATTGCAATAAAAGGCTGTTTGCTTCGGGAACTAGCTTTATGCAGTTGCCGCGCCACCAACTCTTTACCCGTGCCAGTCTCTCCGCGTATTAATACTGTGGATGGTGCAGAAGCCACTTG
>JAUZQJ010000076.1 GCA_030951045.1 Mariprofundus sp. | reverse complement strand
CCAATAACACCCCCATATCACGGGCCGAATAGCTCATGCCTTCCTGCTGTTTAAAACTGGCATCATGTTCCTCATCAACTACGATCAATGCTAGCTTGGGCAGGGGTAGAAACAGGGCGGAACGTGTGCCAATCAAGATGTCGGTATCTTGCAAATGTTGGCGTACCTGCAAACGCTCTTTAGTAGTCATGGCGGAATGCCATAAAGCCACCTGCTTGAAACGCTCTCTTAAGCGCATTAACCATAAGGGTGTCAGGCCAATTTCCGGTACCAATACCAGCACTTGACCACCGGATGCGATAACCGTTTGTGCAGCCTTAAGGTACACCTCCGTTTTACCTGAACCCGTACAGCCAAAGAGTAGAAATGCTTGAAATTTATCTAAAGAAGCTGTGATTGAAGTGATCGCTGTATGTTGTGCATCTGTCGCTTTGGGGGGGGGCGTATTTCCACACGCTTGGCCTTTTTTTACCCACAATGGATCATGCACAACCTCTTCAATCAGGCCACTCGCGCAGCTTTGACTAATCAGGTGGCGCATACCAGGGCTATCGTCGCATCGCTGTAGCACTGTCTTTAATGAAATGGCTGCACGCGTTTGAAATAGCTTTGTTAATAACTCTGATTGTTGATTTAACGTTGTCGGTTCAGGGCAACGGAAGCGGCGTGTGTCATGTTGAGCGGCCCAACCCAGAGCACTAGCCCATAACTCGCCGGGTTGGGCTAAATAGTAGCGTCCAACACGGTTTAACCACTTGGTTCTGGCTTGATCAAGCAGAGGTGAATCATCCAGTCGATCCAATACGCTTTTATATTTGTTTTCATGATCAGGCTCTGCAGTGACATAATTGATGACTACACCAATGCGTTTGCCTTTGCCGAATGGCACTTGGACACGGATGCCAGTGATGGTTTTACCCAAATAATCGGGCCATAGATATGTGAATGTACCTGCTAATGGCGCAAATACTGCGATTTCAACGTATGTTACGTGATGGCTTGTCTGTTGTGTTGCTGAAATAGTAGAGGCGGCGGACATAGCTGATAAATCAACTATCTATTTTCATCGGGGTGAATTCAGGGACCAGTTGTTGAAGTTTGTGATGTAATAATTGAATGTCGCGTTTACCAGAAGCGATACGCAAATCTTCAAGTAGTTGCTGGATATCAGACCAGTTCATTTCACGACTGTCAGATAACATGATTTTTGGGTGTGATGTGGCGACTAATGTTTCCGCATCGTGGAAGAGCTCTTCAAATAGTTTTTCACCCGGACGTAAGCCTGTAAAGTTGATTTCAATATCCTGACCGGGTTCTAAGCCCGTTAAACGGATCATTTGTTCGGCCAGATCAACAATTTTGACGGGTTCCCCCATATCAAGTACAAAAATCTCTCCGCCTTCCCCCATGCTTCCGGCCTGTAAAATAAGACTGCTTGCCTCAGGAATGGTCATAAAATAACGGGTGATATCGGGATGGGTCACTGTGACCGGTCCACCAGCCTCAATCTGTTTACGAAAAAGAGGTACAACGGAACCTGCCGAGCCCAGCACATTACCAAAGCGGGTGGTAATGAAAGCGGTATTTTCACTGCGGCGATTTAAATTTTGGCAGTAAATTTCTGCTGAACGTTTGCTTGCTCCCATGACATTAGTGGGGTTCACTGCTTTATCGGTTGAAATTTGAATGAATTTCTTCACACCATGCTCGACTGCCAAATCTGCCAATTGGCATGTACCTAATACGTTGGTTTTCACACCTTCAGCGGGGTTTTGTTCCACCAGTGGAACATGTTTATAGGCGGCGGCATTAAATACGATGTCTGGCTTAAAGCGTTCAAATAACCATGACATGCGCTCAATATCACGAATATCACCGAGCAGCGCTTCAAGAATGCAACTGTTGTTGGAGCGTTTGAGCAATTCACCTTCAATGGAATAGAGGTTAAACTCACCGTGATCAAGTAGTAAAAGCTTTGCCGGCTTGTGTTGCAACACCTGACGACATAACTCCGAGCCGATAGAACCACCGGCACCGGTTACCAGTATGCATCGATCTGTCAGCAGGTGATGGATGTGAGAATCATCAAGGTTATCAATAATCTCTCTGCCCAGTAGATCTTCAATTTGTACCTGTCTGAGGCGTGATATTTCTACTTTTCCATCAGCAAGGTCTGCAACAGAGGGTAGGGTGCGGCAAGTAATGGCATGCTTTTGGCAGGTATCTACCACGTTTTGAATAACGCGATGGGCTGAAGAAGGCATACATAATAAAACCACTTCAACATCATATTTTTTAAGTACGTGTTCGATATCATTCAGGTGGCCAATGACACGTATTCCATGAATTTCCTGCCCTTGTCGCCTGTTGGAATCATCAAGAAAACCAATGGCTTCATAAGGGCCTGATTTTTGCAGGTCACGAACCAACAGTTCTCCGGCCTGACCAGCTCCAATCAACAGCGCACGTTTGCTATCAAGGCGATGAAGATTGAGATGGTGATCTTTCAACCAGCGATACAACATGCGGGGAGCGGCAAGCCCCAGAATTAAAATAAGCGGATATAACACCAATACAGTACGCGGCATGTTTTCAAGACGCTGCCATATAAATACAATCACAAACGAGATAATCGTGCCTAGCAGCACCGCCTTGAGTATCCGCAACAGATCAGGCAGGGAGGCAAAGCGCCAAATACCGCGATATAGTCCGAAATACCAAAATGTAATGGCTTGAACGGGTAGAGATACAACGATCAGGTGCTGGAAGGCATCAACGTGAGACACTGGAATATACGTTAAATTAAAACGTAGCCAGAAAGCCAATAACACTGCTGCAGGCACCCACAATAGATCATGCAGGAAGGCCATCCAGCGATTGCGAAATGAGAAGAGCTTACGCATGCCTAGCATCGTGATAACCCATCAGTACTGTGATCTCTATATAGTATAAAGATAGCATGTCCTAAATGGATAGCAGGGGACAATGTGCTTATTCTTTTTTATTGTGAATGCGTAACAAGGAGAGTTGAGGGGATCTCTCTTTTTTAACAGGTACAGGATAATCACCCGAAAAACATGCATCACAATGTGATGAACGTGGTTTACCCACAGCCTTGTACATACCCTCATAACTGACAAAGGCCAGTGAATCTGCACCAATTGCCTGACGCATCTCTTCCAGACCCATTTTGTTGGCCATCAATTCATCTTCATTGGGCGTATCCACACCATAAAAACAGGAGTGTCTGGTTGGTGGGCTGGAAATACGCATATGAATTTCTTTGGCACCAGCCGCGCGAACCATTTCAACAATTTTGCGGCTGGTAGTACCACGTACAATGGAGTCATCCACCAGTACAACACTTTTACCTTCGATAAGTTGACGGTTTGGATTTAATTTCAGTTTAACACCAAAATTACGGATAGACTGACGTGGTTCAATAAATGTACGACCCACATAATGATTGCGAATCAGCCCCATTTGGAAGGGGATATTGGCCGTTTCGGCAAACCCCATGGCTGGTGGTACACCTGAATCAGGAACAGGAATTACAAGATCTGCGTTAACAGGCGCTTCTTTAGCCAGTTCCACGCCAATTTGATAACGCGCTTTGTAGACGTTCACACCTTCAAGGGTGGAGTCCGGGCGGGCAAAATAGACGTATTCAAACACACAAAATTTTGGCGAGCAGTTTTTGAAAGGGTGCAGACTATGCAAGCCATCATGATCAATCACTATCATTTCACCGGGTTCGACATCGCGTACATAGGTTGCACCGACTAAATCAAAGGCACAGGTTTCTGAAGCTAGTATCCATGCGTCATCGAGTTTGCCCAGTACCAGTGGGCGAATACCATGCTGATCACGCATACCAACCAGACGCTGTTCCCCTAAAACCAATAGTGAAAATGCACCGGTTAACTGGCTAACAGCTTCTGCCATACGGTCTTTCATGGTTAATGCTTTGCTACGCGCAACCAGATGAATCAAGACTTCTGTATCTGAACTGGATTGAAAGATTGAGCCCTGTTTTTCCAACTTTTTACGGAGTTCAGGCGCATTTACAATATTACCGTTATGACACATCGCAATGCCACCATGCTGATATTCATAGGCAAATGGTTGGCAGTTGCGCAAACCTGATTCACCGGATGTGGAATAACGGACATGACCAATGCTATGTGGGCCAACGAGCTCTTTAATATCTGTCTTTTTAAATATATCAGCGACTAAACCCATGCCGCGATGGGTGTTAAAAGACTTTTCATCGGTGCTGACGATGCCAGCAGATTCTTGCCCGCGGTGTTGCTGGGCGTATAGCCCCAGATAAGTTAAATTGGCAGCTTCAGAATGATTGAACACACCAAAAACACCACATTCATCATGAAAATGGTCATGTTTATCGACTTCAACGCGCATGCTTGTTTCCTTGGCAACGGTGGATTTCAAATGGATATCCTCGATGATTTCTTGTTTCACTATCTGCTACCTTCGATGATTAATTTGACTGCTTCTTTATCTTTCATCGGAATCATATTTTGGAGAAGATTATTGCTGCTTTGCAGGGACACCGCTTTGGCTCCGCCTTGCCTTGAAAATGGATAACCCTGTGGAATAAGTTCGCCAAGCATTTCACCTAGCTCAATGGCGTAGGGGCTGAGTTTACTCTCTTTCAACCATGATGCATCAGGTTTGGTGTAAGATGTGTAAACGAGAAAGCATAGTGCAATAAGGCCGATGCCTCGTGCCGCACCAAAAAAAACACCCAGCGTTCGATCTGTTGCCGTTAATGCAGCGACATCAACCAATCGGCTAATGAGCGCTCCTAACAAACCAGCAATGATCATCACCACAACAAAAACCATTGCAAAGCCAGCGATATCAGCCACCGTTCCGTTGGTAATCCATTGTCCAAGGAAATCACCCGATTGTCCCGACAAGCGGCTGGCAATGAAAAATGCAGCGACCAGTCCAAGCAATGAAATCACCTCATGCACAAAGCCGCGCCATAATGATAACACCATCGATAAGCCAATAATCGCAATAAAAATATAATCAATAAAGTTCAAGTTTCCTCTCAATTAATTCCAATAAATTACTAAAAACAAACAGTTTTATAGTATCTTTTGCGCAGCTTCGGATAAGTGTCTGACTGCCGTCAAGACAAGCGGTTTAGCACTATCGCTGCGCATGTTAGCAATGATATTTGCCTTCTGCACCCTCTCATGATTTTCGGCTGGTAATAGTATCCGTGAAAAACCCAGGTTAACCGCTTCTTTGGCCCTGGCTTCAGGCTGGCCTACCGGACGCACTTCACCGGTTAAACCTACTTCTCCAAATACGGCAATATCTTCAGGCACGGGTTTATCCTGAAAGGCTGATACCATTGCCAAAAGGATAGCCAAATCAGCCGCCGGTTCTGCAATACGGGCGCCACCGGCAATATTAATATACACATCTTGTTGCGACAGTGGCAGCCCGATACGGCGTTCCAGCACGGCCGTTAACATGGCAACACGGTTAGTATCTACACCAACAGCAGAGCGCTTCGGAGTGGCATAGACAGTAGGGGCGATTAACGCTTGTACTTCAACCATTAGGGGGCGTGTGCCCTCCATGCAGGCTAATACTACAGATCCGGGTGTATCCTTGGCTCGCTCGGCTAAAAATAGGCGAGAAGCGTCACGGATGCCAATCAGACCGCGATCACACATTTCAAACACACCGATTTCACCAGCCGGGCCAAAGCGATTTTTTACCGCACGTAAAATGCGATGTGCATGGCCGCGATCACCTTCAAAGTAGATCACGGCATCCACCATATGTTCGAGTACGCGAGGGCCTGCCAAGGCACCTTGTTTGGTGACGTGACCAACCAGAATCACCACATGGCCATGCGCTTTGGCATGTTGAATCAGGGCTGCAGAGCAATCACGAACCTGTGATACGGTACCCGGTGCACTGGTTAATCTGCTACTCACTGTGGTTTGGATCGAATCAATAATAACAGTGGATGGTTTCAATCTGGCAATCGTTGCCAGCATAGATTCCAGTTCACAGGCAGAGATCAGTAGCAGATCATCGTGCAGGGCATCAATACGTTGACCACGCAGATGCACCTGCTGAATAGATTCTTCACCGGTAATATATAATACGGTGCCATTCTTTTTATCCGCAGCAAGTTTGGCTGCCGCTTGCAAAAGCAGGGTAGATTTTCCAATACCGGGGTCGCCACCAATTAATACGGCAGAACCGGGCACTAAACCACCACCAAGTACGCGATCCAACTCTTCGATATAGGTAGAGCGGCGAGGGCAGTTTTCAAGGTTGATACTGGTGATAGAGGAGGCTTCTAATGCCTGGCCTTTTCCCACCGAGCGTATCGCAGCAGCTTCGATAACCTGTTCGGTCACCGCATTCCAGTCGCCACAATCGGTGCATTGCCCCATCCATTTGCGATGTTCAGCGCCGCAGCTTTGACAAACAAAAAGTGATTTAGCCATGCGACAGTGTAACTCGAAACTCTTCTTACTCCATCAGAATCTAATCGGCACTGTCTTCTTATATGTATGGGCGTGCATGTTCGGGCGAACGATTCTCTATATACTTTTTATAGCAGCTGTAATTTTTTACGCATCGGAACTGGCGTTTGCTAACATTTGATAACAATTTTTGTTCGAATGTTTACAACGATGGTGATTTTTTTGTGTGATTCATTCAAAGTGCGCACCAAGGTGTGCCTTCAGGGCAATCACTTTATAGTAATAAAAACCTTTAGCGCATCTTAATTTGTTTGTATATAGGCTTATTATAGATCCCGCGTAGAGCAGGGAATGAGGAATTGATGAAGATAGTTACAGCTTTCATGGCCTTTTTTTTGTGGATCCATCTGGCTTTTGCAGAGAATGCTAATACGATCAGCTATATGGATGCTGCTCAAATAAGCATCGATAAGCAGGATTGGGATCAGGCGGAAGTCTTTCTCTTAAAGGTGGTCAAAAAACAATTTAAAGATGTGCATGCACGTTATTTGCTTGGTAAGGTTGCAGAAGAGCGTGGTGAACTGCGTTTAGCTAAAAAACGTTATAAGATGGTCTTGCTTGTAGATAGAAAACATCTATTGGCGTTAAAAGGCTGGGCACGGGTCGCAGAGAAATTAAATGATAACGTATTTGCCACATATCAGCGCCTGTTAACATTAGAACCCCAAAATGTACTATGGCATATAAAGCTAGCTCAGCATTATATGAAAAATGGATCGATCAAAGCTGAGCATTATTTAAAGAGCGCATTGGAAATTAGTCCAAATCATCTCCAGGCATTACAACTCATGGTCAAGTTCCATAAAAAATATGCTATTGCCGCACATGCTGAACCATTTCAAAAACGCTTGGATAAACTATCTGCATCCGGGCAAATGAAGCGACCTTTATTGCTTTCTAATAATCAGCCTGTCATACAGCTAGATCAAGGTGATATCACTCAAGAAGCGTCGGTTTCGAATACAGTACCTGCGGTGGAACAAGAGCGTAAGATTGTTGCCCATACCGAACCCAATCAAAAGCCTTTTGATCAATCTACTGCCGTAGCAATGCCATCTCCGAAGCAGAAAGGGCCTTCAGCACTCAAAAGTAATACCAAGATCAAGCCATCGGTTCATGCAGTACAGCAGGGTGACGATCCAATATCGCTCAGCCTATCTTCTCTGTTTTCAACGTCAAAGCTGTGGGTTCAAAAACTCACAATGTTAGCAACACCCTTATTAGAAGTTGCCTCAACCAAATCTGAACCTGAGGTTAAAGCTGAACAAAGAAGCTCTAAATTGGTGCTCCATTCCATTCCATTGCCAAAAAAGGTGGAAGAAAAGCACGCAGCTCAATCGGATATTAGCATATTTCAACAATATACATTGGCAGTAAAGCAGGGTAAGGCGCATGATCAGTTTATACTTGGCTTGATGTATCATGAAGGGAGAGGCGTTGTTAAAAATGATTCTCAGGCTAAATTCTTATTGATGAAAGCAGCAAAGCAGGGTTTGGATGAGGCTCAATTATCCTTGGGACTGATACTGTATAAAGATCGTAGCAATATAAAGAAAGAGAAAGCTGCGGTTCGTTGGTTCAAAAAGGCTGCCAGCCAGGGTTTAGCCGATGCTCAGTATGCATTGGGTTTGATTTTTGCCAGCAATGACAGGTATAAAAATGAGGTCAAAGCTGTGAAGTGGTGGAAAGCTGCAGCACAGCAAGGGCATGCGCAGGCTCAACACAATCTCGGTGTAATGTATTGGAGTGGACGTGGCGTCAACAGAAACACCAAAGAAGCTGGTCGCTGGTTGCAACAATCAGGGAATCAGATTCATTCTGAGAGGTCGCTGGATCTTGAACAGTTTTACAGCGAGGATAAAAGCAACACAATGATAGGGCGCAGCAACTGAGCGCATCACCTGTATGTGTGTGATATCAAAATGTTCAAATAATCATGGAAAGAAAATATTTAGTACGATGAACAGCATGTTTCTATTCATCAATGACATACATAAAGGTTGTGGCAACAGTAGCGCGCTTGCGTCACACTTCCGCCATGCTTGAAATTCGTGATTTATCATTATCTGTTACCATACAAGGAAGCTCTGTCGAAGCGGTTTCTTCGGTCTCTCTCCAGTTAGAAGCAGGTCGGGTGTTAGGGTTGGTCGGTGAATCAGGTTGCGGTAAGTCGCTAACAGCACAATCTATTCTGCGCTTGGGTGAACACCAGGGCGTTAGAAAGAGTCATGGTGATATTCTACTTGATCGGGATAGCCTGTTTGAGATGAGTAATGAGACATTGCGTCGCATGCGCGGAGGTCGAATTGCCATGGTGTTTCAAGAACCCATGACAGCACTTAATCCGGTATTCTCCATTGGCAGTCAGATCACAGAAGTCATTCGTCTGCACTTGGATATGGATTTGAAGCAAGCGACGGCACGCGCCGTAGCACTGTTAACAGATGTCGGTATGGAGGATGCTGAGCAAGTGCTGGCGCAATATCCTGATGCGCTGTCCGGCGGTATGCGCCAGCGCGTACTTATTGCCATGGCGATGGCGGCAGACCCTGATTATATTATTGCTGATGAACCGACTACGGCACTCGATGTATCGGTGCAAAAACGCATTATTGCACTGTTATTGAATTTACAGCGAAAACGTAAGCTTGGTCTGTTGTTAGTGACACACGATTTCGGTCTGGTCGCAGAGATGTGTGATGATGTGGCTGTGATGTATGCAGGCCAAATTGTCGAATCAGGTCCGGTTAGCGAGATATTTGATCAGCCGGCCCATCCTTATACGCGTGCATTAATGGGATGCAGGCCTGAAGTATCCGAAGCCGGGCATGCACTGCCTGTGATTGGCGGGCAGGTACCGCAACCTGGTCAATGGCCTCAAGGTTGTCATTTTGCAGATCGCTGCCCGCTGGCACAGGACGATTGTAAACAGGCGCCATTGGCAGCAAATGTCTGGCAGGAAAATCAGCATATTGCACGCTGTCTGCATGTCAATACTGCGGCAAAGGGTTGAGCGCATGAACGTACTAGAAGTGAATGGGCTTAATAAAACCTTTGCAGCCGGTGGTATGTTTCGTGCTGTTGGTAAAGCCAAATGGGCCGTCAATGATGTATCTTTTCAACTGAAAGCCGGAGAAACACTGGCCATTGTTGGTGAATCTGGCAGTGGCAAATCAACCACCGCACGCTTAGCCATGCGTTTGTTGGAAAGTGATTCAGGCAATGTGCTATGGGGCGATGATGATGTATCTTCACTCTCAGGTAAGGCGCTCAGGCAGCTGCGCAGCCATATTCAGATGGTGTTTCAGGATCCATTCGCCAGCCTGAATCCACGCATGAAGGTCTGGCAAACCGTGGCTGAAGGTCTGCGCGTGCATCAGCCCTCACTTTCACAACAACAACGCCGTCAGAAGGTTGCAGACACATTGCTGCTTTGTGGTCTGGATGCATCAGGTATGGATAGATACCCACATCAATTTTCAGGCGGTCAGCGTCAACGCATCGGTATTGCGCGTGCGCTGATTGTTGAGCCTAAGGTGTTGGTGTTGGATGAGCCGGTATCGGCTCTGGATGTATCTGTTCAGGCTCAGATTCTTAATCTGTTAAAAGATATTCAGCGTGTGAAAGGGTTGGCGTACCTGTTTATTTCGCATGATCTGTCTGTAGTGCGTCATATTTCAGATCGTGTTGCGGTGATGTTTGCCGGTCGTATTGTTGAACAAGGCACTGCGGCTGAGCTATTTGCACATGCTCAGCACCCCTATACTCACGCCTTGTTAGCTGCGCGCCCAATTGCACATCCAAGGGAACGTCATTCCATAGCTGTTGATGCCAATGAGACTACTGAGGCCACAGCTGACTCTGGTTGTGCGTATCAGCCCCGCTGTCCATTTGCCACTGAAGCGTGTGCCAGCTTTGATGGGAAACTGCGAAGTCAGAGCGGTGGTCATGATTGTGCATGTTTGCATCCCTTACTTATCCATGATTAAGCTTGTTGAACAGGTTCGACGCGATTTCTCTGAAGGTTCTCCTTTAGCAACGGATCTACCCGGTTATTCGCGTAGAGATGAGCAAATAAAATTATCAGAAGAAATTGCCACGGCATTTGATGCGGGCGATGTGTTGTTGGCAGAAGCAGAAACAGGTACTGGTAAAACGCTGGCCTATTTGATACCAGCGTTACGTTCTACAAAAAAAATCCTCATCTCCACCCACACCCGTGCGCTTCAGGATCAACTGGTACATCGTGATTTACCGACAGTACAAAAGGTGCTTGGTGCCAAACGGCGGGTGGCTCTGTTAAAAGGACGTAGTAATTACCTGTGTCCGCAACGCATGAGTCGTTTTATCGCCACACCTCAATTGGAGATATGGGCTAAAAAGTCGATGTTGACTGTGCTGGAGTGGTCACAAAATAGTAAAGATGGCGATCTGGCAGCCTTACCCTTTGATGTGTTTGCTAAGGGAATAGGGCATATGGTGACCGCAACAGGTGATCAGTGTTTGGGCTCTCAATGTGGTGATTTTGAACATTGCCCACTCATGAAAGCACGGCAAAAAGCACAATCTGCAGATATTGTGGTGACCAATCATAGTCTGTTACTCGCAGATGCTTCTCTTAAATCGGGTGATTTCGGTGAGTTATTGCCTGATTTTGATGCCTATGTACTGGATGAAGCCCATGCTTTGCCTGAGTTAGCCTGCCAGCATTTTGGGGTGCAGCTCACACGCATGAAATTTATCCAGTGGCTGAATGATATGCAGGCATTGCTTGATCAGGTGGGGGATGAACCAGCGCTGAAGAGAGATGTGACAGCAGATGGCAAAACGGTACTGGATGCTTACCTGAAAACACCCCTGGATGAACTGGAACATGCCTGGGCTGATATGCTTGTATTGGCAGAATCACGCCGCGAACGTAGCGAAGATTTTGCCAAATTGGCTGATCGGGCCGATCAAATAGCCAAAGAAATTGATATGGTCATGCAACCTGCCGATGGTTTTGTCGGTTGGAGTGATGGTGAAGGGGATATGCGTAAACATACGGTAGCACCGGTTGAGACGGGGCCTGTTTTACGTGAACATCTATGGGGTAGAAAAGCTGCTTTTGTATTATCATCGGCCACATTGCGTGTGTCCGGGCGTTTTGACTATGCCAAAGATCGGCTGGGCTTACAGAATGTAGTGGAAGTGTTTCATCCATCCCCATTCGATTATGCCAAACAGGCGATGATATATTTACCACGCCATATGCCTGATCCATTTTCCGAAGCTGGCATTGAGGCGATGATCAATGAGATCGAAACCTTGATCCGTGCCTCGCACGGGCGCGCCTTTGTACTGTTCACATCCTGGAAGATGCTAAATCGGGTTGGGCCTGAATTGCACAATCGTTTACCTTGGAATGTATTGGTGCAGGGCGAGAGTGGCAGCCGTGATGCTATTCTCGAAACGTTCCGTGAGGATACCCATTCAATATTGTGCGGCACCCGTAGTTTCTGGGAAGGCGTGGATGTGCCCGGTGAAGCGTTGAGTCTGGTGATTATTGATAAAATGCCGTTTACACCACCTAATGATCCGCTATTGAAGGCCCGAATTAAGAAGTGTGAAGAAGCCGGAGGGCGGGGCTTTAGTGACATCCAGCTGCCCGAAGCCATTGCAGTGCTGCGACAGGGAACAGGTCGTTTGATTCGCTCAATGGAAGACCGTGGTGTGATGGCGCTATTGGATTCGCGCTTGTATGGTAAAGCATACGGGCCGGAAGTTGCACGCAATTTACCTGCAGCACCGATCAGAGATGATCTGTCAGAAGTGCGCTGGTTTTTTGAAGACAGCGAAACCTAGATTTTTTGATTAACGTTCTGTCCCAAGCAAACTAATAAGGGAAGAGTTCTCAATTTTCAGTAAGCTGGAATTTCATGCCTGCTTCCACTTTTAAAATAGTTCGCTATGCTATTCATATGTTTCTTTATGGGAGTGGGGATGGCGGATAAAAAATCTTTGTCTGAACGGGATATTTGCACTAAGTAGTATCAATCCAGCCTTGGAAAAAGCAAGGAATACAAGCAGTTTAAAGGACTGAAACCCAAAACATCGAGTGCAAAGAAAGCTAGCATGATGAGTATTTCATTGAATGATTGTATGAAACTGGAGCCGAATATGAAACGAAAAATTAGCATCTTGACTATGGTGATGCTCATGCCATGTGTGGCTTTTGCGCAGCCGGATAGCTCTCCGGGCATTGATGCTTTCTTTGGTGTGATGAATGGTTATATAGCCAGCGTAGTGTTTTTTGATGTGATGCCCGGTGAGGGTAATATGCCGTTTATTGTGGCCTGGTTGATTGTTGGTGCGGTCTATCTCACCTGCCGTTTTGGTTTTATTAATGTGCGTATGATGGGACATGCGTTTCAGGTCATTCGTGGCAAATATCATTCGTCTGAAGATAAGGGTGAAGTGACGCCTTTTCAGGCTTTAACAACGGCCTTATCCGCGACCGTAGGATTAGGAAATATTGCTGGTGTGGCGATTGCAATAAGTGTTGGTGGCCCAGGCGCAACATTCTGGATGATTGTGGCGGGCTTTTTTAGTATGACAGCCAAGTTCACTGAAGTTACGTTGGCTCAAATGTATCGTGAATTCAGGCCTGATGGCCGGGTGATGGGTGGAGCGATGCAATATCTATCACGTGGATTTGCAGAAAAAGGCATGGCCGGTACGGGTAAGTCACTGGCTATCTTATTTGCAATTTTGTGCGTGGGTGCTTCTTTTGGTGGTGGTAATGCTTTTCAGGTATCACAGGCCTTGGGCGCTGTTCAGAATGAGTTGAGCTTCTTTCATGACTTTCCCTGGGTCTTTGGTGTGTTGATGGCTGGAGCAGTGGGGCTGGTGATTATCGGAGGCATTAAGCGCATTGCACATGCCGCAGAAGCGATTGTACCTACTATGGTATTTATTTATCTAACGGCTTGTTTGTGGATTATTTTTTCACATGCTTCAGATGTACCCGATGCATTATCCCTGATCGTGACTGAAGCATTTGCTCCAACGGCTGTGGCTGGTGGTTTGATCGGTGTGTTGGTACAGGGCTTTAAGCGGGCAGCCTTCTCCAGTGAAGCAGGTATTGGTTCAGCTGCTATTGCACATTCCGCAGCAGCAGTAAAATACCCTGTGCGGCAGGGTTTTGTTGCCCTGTATGAACCGTTTATTGATACGGTCATTATCTGCACCATGACAGCTTTGGTGATTATTTTAACAGGGGTCTATAATGCGCCGGAGCACCATGCACTGGTTGAAGCAAGCAAAGGTGCTGCGTTAACGGCGGTGGCTTTTGGATCAGTGATCTCCTGGTTTCCAATTATTCTTTCCATATCAGTGGTCTTGTTCGCTTACAGTACGATGATTTCATGGTCCTATTATGGTGAACGATGCTGGACGTATGTATTCGGTGAAAAGTTCTCGATGGTGTATCGTATTATGTTTTTGATGTTTATTGTGTTGGCATCATTAGTCAGTGCAAACAATATTCTGGATTTTTCTGATCTGTTACTGTTGTCGATGGCATTCCCTAACCTCCTGGCGCTGTATCTGTTGCAAGGTAAAGTGGCTGACGCCCTTAAGGCGTATATGGCGAAATTACGCAATGGTGAAATGGATAGAGAGATGCACTAATGCAGGTTCACCGCGGCCGTCCGGGATGAGGCAGAAAATTCGTGTGTGTTCGTCGAATTCGTGGCTAAAAGTTAATGGGCTTTGATTAAAGGTTTATTGAGGAGATTAGCCACCAATTCCTCGAAATAAAAAGCCTATTGAATGGTGTGGCAGTGTTGTTGAATGGAGGTGGAGTCGCTTACAAGCTACTTTGCTGTTTACTGGCTTTGCGTCTGGCTTTGAAAAACTGTTTTAGCAGGGCGGCAGACTCCTCTGCCATAATACCACTACTGATTTCAGGTTGATGATTTAAGCGCGGGTCTGATAGCAGTTGATAAAGAGATTCAACAGCTCCGGTTTTGCCGTCGGCAGCAGCATATACAACACGAGCAATGCGCGCGTGAATGATTGCACCGGCACACATGCTGCATGGCTCCAGCGTGACATAAAGAGTGCTGCCAGCTAGCCGATAGTTTTGTAATGTTTTACAGGCGCTGCGGATAACACGCATTTCAGCATGTGCAGAAGTGTCATGACTGGAAATGGGAGCATTGTGTTCGATAAATTCAGAACCGTCGGGAAACAGCAGTAGTGCACCAACAGGCACTTCACCAATTGCAGCTGCTTTTTCAGCGGCTTGCATGGCTTTATTCATGTAATAGGAATCTAATTCCATTACTGATTTAGCTTTGGATCGAAATAGTCCCGCAGACCTTCTCCAAGCAGATTATAACCAAGAACGGTGATCAGAATTGCCATGCCCGGAAAGGCGGATAACCACCAGGCAATTTGAATATTATCTTTTCCTTCGGTTAAAATATTTCCCCAAGATGCATCAGGCGGTTGTACACCCAGGCCCAGAAATGATAAGCCTGATTCCAGTAGAACCGCACCTGCAATGCCGAGAATTGCCGATACAAGCACTGGCCCCATGGCGTTGGGCAAGAGATAGCGCCACATCAATCGAATAGGTGATACACCCAGGCTTTGCGCCGAGAGCACAAACTCACGCTGCGCAAGGCTTAAGAACTCAGCTCTGACCAATCGTGCAATGCCCATCCAGGAGGTTAAACCAATAACAATCATGATGTTCCAGATCGATGGGTCGAGAAAGGCAATCACCGCTAGAATAATAAAGAATGTAGGGAAACAGAGCACCATATCTGTCATGCGCATCAAAATAGCATCGATACGGCCACCGAAAAAACCAGCCACAGCACCCAATATAAGTCCTAGAATAAGTGAAATACCAACGGCAACAAAACCCACAGCCAGCGAAACCCTGGCTCCATAAAGCATGCGGGAAAAAATATCTCGACCTAAGGTATCTGTGCCACACCAGTGCTGCCAGGATGGAGGCATCAAAATTACGCTGACATCAATATTATTAGGATCATAAGGTGCAATCCATGGCGCTAATATTGCCAATAGGGCAATGCCAATGACTACGGATCCTCCAATAATCATGAGAGGAAATCGATGCATGAAAGCAGCCATTATTTGCCTCTGTTGCGCATGCGAGGATCAACCCATGCATAGGATAAATCAGCGATAAGATTACCAAACAGCGTCAACACAGCACCAATCACCGTGATCCCCATGACTAGCGGATAGTCTCTTGATAGCACCGATTCAAAGAATAACAGACCCATACCGGGTAGAGAGAATAATTGTTCAACGATCACGGAGCCACCAATAAGCCCGGGAATAGAAAGGCCAAGCAGGGTAATGATTGGTAACACAGCATTTTTAAGAGCCAATTGATAACGTATTTTTGATTCAGGCACGCCCATGGCACGGGCCGTCGTGATATAATCGGAGCGGATTACATCCAGCATGCCGGTGCGCATAAAGCGACTCATGCCGGCAAGACCTCCAATGGCTGATACAAATACGGGAAGAATCAAATGTTTGAGCATATCCATTTGCTGCTGCCAGAAGCCCATTTGTTGCCAGCTATAGTCATGCAAACCAGAAATTGGTAACCAGTTAAGATTCACTCCCAGACCAATCATAAGTAACAGACCAAGCCAGAAGGAGGGTATCGCAAACCCGATAAAAACAAAAATGGTCATACCCTTATCGAACCATGAGTCGCGTTTTACAGCACTGGCGACACCAATAGGTATGGCAATGATGATGATAATCAACATCGCCAACACATTAATCCATAAGGTGACAGGTAATCTTTCTGTGATTTTATCAATAACTGCGCGACCGTCCGCTGAAAATGATTGCCCAAAATCCAACACAGCCAGTCGCCCTAACCAGTTCCAGTACTGTTCATATAGTGGTTTGTCCAGGCCATAATAGGAGCGTAAGCGCTCAATATCCTGTGAAGACACTTTGGGATTAAATTCCTGTCCCACAACACTGGGTTCGCCAGGAGCCAGATGCATCATGCCAAAGGATATGATGGTAATACCGAATAACAGTGGGATCATGCCAGCAAGGCGCTTGAGAAGGTAAGAAGTCACACGCAAACCCTAACCTGAGTGATATCTAAAGGCATTATATATAATGCTCATGTATATATCTAAAGTTGTCTTCTAAATGCCTTATATAACTGTCAAAATTGTTTTTTAATATTCAATCTTCATCTTGACATAAGTTGGCTTTATTGTTCATATACCCCGATATCAGTTGGTCGGGGGAACGAACCATGAAAAAATATATGTTGGCATGTACACTTGCTATGGCTTTTGCATTTTATGCACCACTGTCAATTTCTACGACTTCATTTGGCTATCAACAGGCTCAAGCAGCTGGCGCAGCTGATGCCGGTACAGGTATGAAACGTGTGACACTTATCATCAAAAAGTTGCGTGATGCAATGGGTAGTATGAAAGATTTTGATGAGCTTGAAAAAGCAGGTTTGCAAAAAAAAGACGTTGATCGCATGCGTCGAGCAATGGATAGTAAAATTCAGCAGATGATGGAGGATGCTATCTATGCGATTCGCGCCATTTAATATAAGGGCGATTGTATTACTTTCCCTGATGATTGCTGCGCCATTGATTTCAATGGCTGGTGAAATTAGAAATATTAATTTCGCAGTGTTTCAAAAAGTCGATGATGATTTTGAATTTGATCCAATTGTGATGGGGAAATTTAGTGATTTTATTGCTGTGATGGATGGTGCTCAGGTGTTGCTACTTTCTCACACCAAGGATTCCGTTCATGGGGATGTAATCAGTCTACAGCAGGATGTATTACGTGAGTCTTCGGAAGGTCTGAATGATATTGGTATATCTTGTAGCCTATCCTTTTTAGAAAACAGTGAACCAGATAATTTGTCATTTGAACTCGGAGGCTTGTGTAAAATTCTTGATTCTCTGAATGAAAATATTACGGCAATTATTCCTATGGCCGGTCTACCAGATACTGACCAGGGTGTTGAAGCCTGGGTGGAACTGCATGAAGATGAAGCTAGTGGCACAGCATTTTATGCCAATGTAAGTACTGGCGACTAATTCCTGCATCACCGTATCACTTTCTCGTTGCTAGCAGCGGTTTTTTTATTGTAACGTATTTCTCTAAAAGACAGTATAGTTTCAGCATGATATCACAATCTATTTCATGTTCTGTTTGAATGAACATGAGACGGCTTGTGAAATAAATAAACGAGTATGAGGCGATATGCACTTAAAGCATCAATTGCAGTTGATCCAATCAGGTGTGGTGACTGAGGCTCAGTTGAGCAAGGCTGAAGATCTGGCCAAAAGCGAGAAGAGAAGAATTCTTGCCGTATTGCTTGAAATGAATGATGTAGATGCTGATGTTCTTTTGGGCACATTGTCTAAAATATATAAAACGCCGTATGTCGATCTGCGCAACTGTAATGTTGATCAAGCATTGCTGGCTATGTGTTCAGATAAATTGTGTCGGGAATATGAGTTTGTTCCGCTAAAGCAAAATGATACCGATGTTGTTATCGCAACTGCCGATCCGCTTGATATTAATATGCTTGATGCACTGGCCTTTAAATTGGGTAAACGTATCGTAACAAGGTTTACTCGTCCTGATTTAATCCATAGTAAAATTCGAGAGCTTTATCAGGATTCCGATGCGGCATTTGATTCGGTGGTTGATGATTTCGAAGATGAACATGCTTTAACGCAAGAAATGTCCACGATTCAGGAAACATCGAGTTTGGATGAACTCAAGCGTGGAGCAGAGGATTCACCGATCATCAAGTTGGTGAATGGCGTCATTATCCAGGCTATGAAAATTGGTTCATCTGATATCCATATTGAACCGGGTGAAAAGCAAAGTATTGTGCGTTTGCGTGTAGATGGACGGTTAAGACCGATGATTCGTTTCCCTTCTAAAGTGCATCCTCTGGTGGCATCCAGAATCAAAATCATGTCTAAAATGGATATCTCCAATTCACGAACGCCTCAAGATGGGCGTGCACGCGTGAAATTATGGGGCAAAAGCTATGACATGCGTATTTCTACATTGCCAGCATTGCATGGAGAAAAAGTTGTCATACGTATTCTGGATAAGGGTGGGTTGGCACTTGATCTGGATGTGTTGTGCTTTGAAGAGGTTGCTTACAAACGTATTCGTGAATGTATCAATCAATCAACGGGTGCCGTCTTGGTTACTGGCCCTACCGGTAGTGGTAAAACAACGACCTTATATTCCTTTCTCCATCACATTAAAAATGATGAGATAAATATAATCACCATTGAAGACCCTGTGGAGTTTCAGATTGATGGCATTAATCAGGTATTGGTAAACCCGAAAACCGGGATGACCTTCGCTACCGCGCTGCGTTCTATTTTGCGTCAGGATCCGGATGTAGTGATGGTTGGTGAAATTCGAGATGAAGAAACAGCGGAAATTGCCTTACACGCTGCTCAAACAGGGCATTTGGTACTTTCTACCCTGCATACCAATGATGCGCCTTCGACCATTACAAGGTTACTGGATATGGGGATAGAGCCAACCATGTTGGCGTCATCTCTGAATCTTGTGGCTGCACAGCGTTTGGTGCGTCGATTATGTCCGAAATGCCGTAAGGAAGTTACGCCTGCCCCCGATTTTATTGCGCGACTGGATATTCCAAAAGATGTTGTTTTTTATGATAAAGTTGGCTGTAAACACTGTATGAATGTTGGCTATAAGGGACGCTTAGGTATTCATGAGGTTTTGTATGTGAATGATCAGATGCGTACACTTATTTCACGTGGTGCAACAGATCGTGAACTGATGCAGGCTGCTCGTGAAGATCATATGCTCACCTTATTTGAAGATGGTTTATCCAAGGCTCTGGCTGGCCAGACCAGTTTGCAGGAGGTGATTCGTGCCTCAAATATACCCGAGGGGTATAAACTTAGTGAGCACCTGAATGCTGATCAGCAGTTAATGAGTTATGGTGAAGTTCAACGTCTTCGTGATGAAGTCAATGCTCGTGATACCGTTACAACGGAACAGAAAACAATTCTTGTTGTAGATGATTCCAGCAGCGTTCGTAATCTGGTTGAGTTTGTGCTCGATGCTGATGGTTATAAAATTTTACAAGCCGAAGATGGTCAACAGGCTTGGGATATACTCCAACGTATGAAACCCAATCTGGTGTTGACTGATTTTGAAATGCCGAACATGACGGGTATTGAACTACTAAGACGTATGCGTGAGCAGGAGCGTTTCAATGATGTTCCAATTATTATGTTAACAGCGCGTAAGGATGAAGATGATGAGGTCAAAGGCTTTACTGCCGGTGCCGATGACTATATTGGTAAGCCGGTTGAGCCTTTAAAACTGCAAGCACGGGTGAAAAAGACACTAAATCTATATGAGCATATCATTGCCAGAAGTAGAGGTCCGCAGTAATGCCGAATGCAAAACGCACTGTTGTGACTGGTGCTGAAAAACAACAA
>JAUZQJ010000075.1 GCA_030951045.1 Mariprofundus sp. | reverse complement strand
TACCTTAGCAGCGGACAGATGATGGTCACCCTCACAATGGGTTACAAGTACCTATACTGCCAATCAAACGCATTAGCAATGAAACATAAACCACTGATTGATGGACTAAATTACATATCTTCCAGCAACTCAGCAATGGATTAGCATTCTCCACACCCACAGATCCCCACCCATCAAAAGCACGCAAACAACGCCCAAACCACCTACAACCAAACGCTTTAAAGCGGTAACAATAAATGGAAAGTGGGTTGACAAGGCTTGCACAGGGTACACTATTGGGATTTAGTGGGGAATCGTGGGGAATTTACCCACACGACCACAGGGAGAGGCCAGCAGCGCAATGTTTCAGGGTGAGTTCAGCAATAACATGGATGAGAAGGGACGCGTTAGCATCCCGGCTCCTTTTCGTGATACGCTAAGAACCCATCATACCGATGGACAATTGTTCATCACACGCTCGCACAACACCGATTGTCTGATCGCCTATCCCACGCGTGAATGGAAACGCCTCCAGGCAGCCGTCAAAGAGATGCCTGCCAAACTAAGACCCCATTTCAAACGCGCTGTCATCACCCCATCGCAACTGTTTTCACCAGATAAACAGGGCCGCATTTTATTGGCCTGCGCACTGCGTCAACATGCATCCCTCTCCCGCTCCGTCCATTTTGCAGGCACTGGGGAAACCTTTGAAATATGGGACAAAGCCAGCTGGGACAAACAGCTTGTAACCGACTTGGCAGCGCTGCAAGACTTCGAACTGGACATGTAACGTGGATATTACCGAACAGTATCCCGAACACATCCCGGTGCTCCGCGATGCATTTATCGACGCCATGTTTTCCGACCCTGATGGAGCCTATATCGACTGCACTTTTGGTCGCGGTGGGCACAGCAGGCTTCTCCTTGAACGCCTGTCAGACAAAGGAAAACTCATTGCTTTTGATCGAGATCCGGAAGCTATTACAGAAGGCAAAAGGCTTGAGCAGCAAGATGTTCGCTTTACCATCTTCCATAGTGATTTCGCTCAAATTGGTTCCGTTCTTGAGCAGGAGAAATGTGACAAAGTGATCGGCATCGGCTTCGATCTTGGTGTCTCATCCCCACAAGTGGATAACGCCGAGCGTGGTTTTTCATTCCGGAAAGATGGCCCGCTGGATATGCGTATGGACACCGAAAGTGGCCAGCCATTAAGTCGCATGCTTGATCACGTATCTGAGCGTGAGCTTGTCGATATACTGCATAATTTCGGGGATGAGCGGTACGCACGTCGTATCGCGAGTTCCATACTGAAAGCTAAACATAACAAGGGTCTGAACACGACCTCCGACCTGGAAAATATCTGCTTTCACGCTGTACCCAAACAAGCGCGATACGGCAGTACCCACCCGGCCACGCGCACCTTTCAAGCCCTGCGCATTTGGGTGAATGGCGAAATGGATCAGATCGACACGGCCATAGAAGCGGCGATAACTCTGCTGGCTCCAGGCGGTAAGCTGGCTGTCATTTCATTCCATTCGGGTGAAGATCGACGCATTCGTGATCTCATCGAATCAGCTGTACGCCCCTGCACATGTCCGCCGGAAATGCCCATGTGTGTATGCGGCAAAAAGCCAAGCATGCGCTGGCTGCAGAAAAAGCCAGTCAGAGCTAATGAACAAGAGTTGCTGGAAAACCCTCGCAGCCGCTCTTCCATGCTGCGAGTCGCACAGCGTTTAACAGACGAAGAAGCCATCAAGCTTGCTGGCTACAGCGGCGGAGTACACTGATGCGCGCGTGGTTGAAACCCTGGCTATGTATCCCTGCTAGTGTGGCGGTATTGGCCGGCTGTTTAATTTGGCTGTCGCATGTACGTTATGAACTTTCGCTTGAAAGTCAGCGCATGATAGCTGAAAAAAAATCTATCGTGCAGGAATCCAGTCGTTTTCGACTTGAAATAGCCAGTCTGACACGGCCTGAACAGCTGCGCCAATACGCGCGCGACACTTTGAACATGGCTCCACCAAAACCCATGCAGGTGATACAGCCGTGATTAACAAGGAACACACATATATTCGTCGCCGCATTGAAGCAATCGCAGGCCTATTGGTGCTTGGTATCCTGTTGTTGGCAGTGCGTGCAGTCGATCTGCAATGGTTTCAATCTGAGCATCTGAGTAATTTGGCCGAAAAACAACGCTATCGTCAGTTTACCACCATAGCGCCACGCGGCCCGATCCTGGATCAAAAAGGTCGCATGCTGGCTGAAAGCCTCCAAACACCGTCGCTGGCTGCAATAGCGGATGAAGTCCCCTCCAATCGCATCGCTGAACTGGCCCGAGCACTTGGCGTGTCACATAAAAAATTACAGCGCAAACTGGGCAAGCGTAAAGGATTTGTCTGGCTGGCCCGACAAATACCACCAGCGGTCGCTGCAAACGTAATGGCACTAAACATCCCAGGCGTACGCCAGGAGTCGGAATGGCAGCGTTATCATCCGCTAGGCCCTGAAACAGGCCATCTACTCGGTTTTGTTGGCGTTGATGGGCGTGGACTTGAAGGCATTGAACGCACATGGAACAAACAACTCTCTGGCGAAGCGGGTTTAAGACAGGTTCGCCGCGATGCCCGCGGCCATTCATTGCCTGACGGGCGCTGGGTGCGCGCTCCAAAAGCAGGGCAATCCATTACCCTGACACTGGATTCATCTATTCAAAGCGTTGCCTATGCTGCATTGGCCGAAGGTGTTCTCAGCCAAAATGCCAAGGGTGGGTCGGTTGTTGTCATGCGTCCGAAGGATGGCGCTATTTTAGCGATGGCCAGCTGGCCCGGTTATAACCCAAACAATTTTCGCCATTACCATCCGAACGAGTGGCGCAATCGAGCCATCACAGATGTTTTCGAGCCCGGCTCAACATTGAAGCCTTTCACTATTGCCGCAGCACTCGAAACAGGTCGCTGGCAGCCGGATACAAAAATTTATTGTGAAAAAGGCTCCATGCAGGTCGCTGATTACACTATTCATGATGATCATCCCGAGGAATGGCTGGATGTGACCGGCGTATTGGTTCGCTCAAGTAATATCGGCTCTGCTAAAATGGCTCTGGATATTGGCGCCCGATCTCTGCACGAAATGATGACCAAAGCAGGGTTCGGCACCAGAAGCGGCACAGGATTGAGTGGAGAATCCTCTGGCATTGTCCTTCCCCCCGAACGCTGGGGGCCAGTCGAAACTGCCAATATAGCTTTCGGACAGGGTATCGCTGTCACGCCGTTGCAACTCGCGACGGCATTTTCCGTATTGGCCAATGATGGCCTGTATATGCCTCCGACGCTGTTTGCCAATCGACTAGATCAACAAACGCCAACACGTATCATGAGCAGCACCATTGCGCATCAGGTTAGTCAAATGCTGGAATATGCAACCAGCGCAGAGGGTACTGGCTCAAACGCCGTTCCAACTGGTTACCGCGTGGCCGGAAAAACAGGCACGGCACAAAAAGCAAATCCAAGAGGCGGATACAGTAAGGGCAAATACAACGCAGTATTTGCAGGTTTCGCCCCTGCTTATGATCCTCAATTAGTCATTGTGGTGCTGGTTGACGAGCCTAAAAAGAGTATTTATGGCGGTCAGGTTGCCGCACCAATATTCCGTAATATTGCAGAAAATGTACTGCCTTACCTTGGTATTTCCGCCCACGACGATGGCCTCGGTGATCATCAGACAGACCAGCACGATAACGGTGCCGCCGCATGGCAAACCATGCCGATTGCCGCAGAACAATCGATGATTGATGCTGAATCAGTCTTTGGCATGTCGATGCGCGAAGTTAGACGTTTTTCCGCCCAACGCGGACTAAGACTGCATGTGCATGGATCCGGATGGGTGACACGGCAAAAACCAACCGCTAGCAGCACATTAGAACATGGTGAAACACTTGAGGTTTGGTTAAATGAGTGATGCAAACTTAAAGCAATCGGCGCAAACCCGTGCGACTGAATTTAAGCGCGGCTTTTCTCTAAACGAGCTGGCTTATCAGCTTGGTAACATCCATTTTGGTGATCATTCATCAGAAGAAGATGTCAGCATCCTAGGCATATGTGATGACTCACGTTTTGCCAGAGCCGGATATGCACTACTCTGCCTACCTCGCAGTCAGGAACAAGCAAGCGAATATGCAGCCGCAGCCGAAGCGAAAGGAGCTGTAGCCATCATATCTGTGGGCGTGGAGCTGCAAACCGATTTACCGATACTGCATTTAAAAACCATGCAGCAAGCAGGTCAACTGCTGCGCCGTATGTTTCACACTGAAGGCGCAGGTAGCCATTATTACGGCGTTACCGGCACAGATGGAAAAACCAGTGTAGCTTGGATGTTACGTGAAGCATTGACCCGCTTACAGGATAAACCCGTCTGGAGTTGTGGTACCTTAGGCTGGATGCGTGATAACGATGATATTCGTGACATCGGTAATACCACGCCTTCGCTGTTGACCATGCATGCCATGCTGGCCTCCGCCTGTTTGGCCGATGTGCATGCAGTTGCTTGTGAAATATCATCGCATGGTATCGCGCAAGAGCGCATCGCAGGTCTCGATTTCAACACAGCCATATGGACCAATATGGGCCATGATCATTTGCAGGATCATGGTGGTTACGCCCCATACCTTGCAACCAAAGCCAGCTTTATTCAGCAGACAGCATCACATGGTGGCAATGTAGTGGCCAACGCCGATCATAAAGACATCCGGGAATATGCACCCGAACAAACCTGCTGGTATGGGCATGGCTTGTTCCGCGATGATGTTGATCTGGCATGGGAACAGGAACTGCCTGGATTATTGCGTTTAAAAAGCCGTGATGAAGAAATTGTGATTGAAGATATCCCTCTCGGTGACTTCCATGCTGAAAACGTGGCCTGCGTTGCATTAACGCTTATGGTTTCTATGGCGATTCCACTCACAGATTTACCATTGTTATTGCGCAACATCAGTGCTCCTCCAGGCCGCATGCAAGAGTTGGATGCAAGTTTAGGTCAAGTTTACATCGACTATGCCCATACACCTGAAGCACTGGAAAGCTGTCTCAAAGCCACCCGCAAGCTGGCGCGCAAGCGCCTGATTGTGTTGTTTGGCTGTGGAGGAGAACGCGATCGGGAAAAGCGGCCTAAGATGGGTGAAATAGCCGTTAATCTGGCCGATATGGTGTGGATCACCTCTGACAATCCACGCGGAGAAGTGCCGGCTGTAATCGCATCCGAAATTGAAGCAGGTATGCGCCAAGCCGGTGCACATCAAGCTTATAACGCTGAAGTGCATCTACAATTGGACAGAGAGCTTGCTATCGCAGAATCCATCGCAGCCATACAAGACGGTGACGTATTAATCATCGCAGGCAAAGGGCACGAAGCCTACATGGATGTTGGTGGTCAGCGCCTGCCATGGAGTGATGCCAGCTTGGCAGACAAATATCTGCACCAGAGACACGAGGAATGCGCCACATGAAATTAAGCGGAGCTGATATCCAGCGCGCTACAGCCGGCCATTGGCATGGCTCGGTACCTGAATCCCTGCACAAGGTGATGACCGACACGCGTGATTTTCAAACAGGCGAAGCATTCCTGGCGTTGCGCGGCCCTAACTTTGACGGCCACAGTTTTGCTGCATCTGTAGCTGACCGCGCCCTGGCACTCATCGGAGATAGCACAGGGGTACGCTTATGGTCTGCATTAAAATTGAATAACAGTATATTAGAAGTCAATAACACCTTACAAGCCTTTGGTGACATAGCCCATGCATGGCGCTCACGCTTAAACAATACCACTGTCATCGCTATTAGCGGCTCATATGGCAAAACCAGTTTACGCTCCATACTTGAGACTGGCTTTAGCGCATTGGATCTCAATGTCGCAGCCACGCATGCCAATCTCAATAATTTAATTGGCGTACCACAAACCTTGCTGGCCGTGTCTGAAGATGCTGATATCGCCATTATTGAATGTGGCATCAGCGAAACAGGTGAAATGTCGCGATTGGCTGCCATTGTACAGCCCGATATCGCGGTACTTACCGGTATTACGGCAGCACATACTGAAGGCCTTGGAGGGCTCTCTGGAGTCGTTCGTGAAAAAGCACTATTGCTGGAAAATGCACAATGGTGTGCGCTCGGCACAGGTGTTGCTGATCTACTGCAAAGCAACCATATAGCGCTGCCGGAACAGGGCTTCTCCATTGACCAAGGCGAAGATGAATGTGTGAGTTGGAACTTAAACGGTTGTGAGTTGACATTGACTTATCACGACCAGCAAGGCTCTCTGCAAGAGGCCTCCATCACATTGCGTTTACCTGCGGCACACTGGGCTTCCAATATCGCTTTTGCAGCCTCCATTATGCTGCGCCACCTCAATGCTAAGGGTGAAAAAGTATCCCTTAGTTGTGTCGCCAATGCCATTGCAGGCTGGCAACCATCGGCTGGTCGTTTACAGCCCTCTATAGGTAAAAATGACTGTGTGATTCTGGATGACTGCTACAATGCCAATCCGGTATCCATGCAGGCTGCCATTGATACCTTATATGCACTTGAAGGGCATAAAGTTGCCATTCTGGGTGATATGGCCGAGCTGGGTGAAACTGCTGTATCAGCACATCAAAATATTGACCTGAAAGGCGTTGATAGCATTTATCTCATCGGCCCCCATATGCAAGCGCTGGCTGCGTTGCATTCTCATGCGCAATGGTTTGCCAGCACCGATGAAGCTCTTGTGGCTTTAGCAGATGTCATTTTCACATCCAACCAGACTGTACTCATCAAAGCATCACGCTCAATGGCATTAGAAAAAATTGTACAGCTATTACAGAAACAGGAGGCTACACATGCTTTATAACCTCCTTTATCCACTGGCCGATCAATATTCATTTTTCAATCTGTTTCAGTATATTACGTTCCGTACCGTGTACGCGCTAATCACCTCTCTGGTGCTGTGCTGGTTATTGGGCCCGCTTTTTATTCGCTGGCTAAAAGCCAATCAGGGCAAAGGCCAACCGATTCGTAATGACGGCCCACAAACACATTTGGTCAAACAGGGCACTCCAACCATGGGTGGCCTGCTCATTTTATTCTCCTTAACCATCACAACATTGCTATGGACCGACCTCAGCAACGGTTTCATCTGGTTGGCGCTGCTGGTGACTCTGGGTTATGGCCTGATCGGCTGGTGGGATGATTATTTGAAGATCATTCGTCACGACCCCAAAGGCCTGGCTGGTCGCTGGAAGCTGTTATTGCAATGCCTGTTTGGCGGCATTGCGGCAGGCGGATTGATGATGATGACAGACCCTATTGTCGATATACCATTTCTTAACATGCAATGGGATATGGGCTGGTTCTATGTGATATTCGTCCTGTTTGTACTGGTAGGTTCATCCAATGCAGTAAACCTGACCGATGGTTTGGATGGCTTGGCTGTGGCACCGACATTCATGGTGGCCAGCGCACTGGCTGTAGTCGTATATCTGGCCGGACATGCCAAATTCTCAGCCTATTTAATGATTCCGTTTGTTCCCGGATCAGGCGAGTTGGCAGTGTTTTGTGGTGCTCTGGTAGGTAGTTGCCTTGGTTTCCTCTGGTTTAATTCCTATCCCGCACAAGTATTTATGGGTGATGTTGGCGCATTGGCACTTGGTGGTGCCTTAGGCTTTGTTGCCTGCGCAGTGCATCAACAGCTATTGCTCGCCATTGCTGGCGGCCTGTTTGTATTGGAAGCGGTATCGGTAATGGTGCAGGTAGCAAGCTTTAAATTAACCGGCAAGCGCGTCTTCCGCATGGCTCCCATTCACCATCATTATGAATTAAAGGGCTGGCCGGAACCCAAAGTGATTGTGCGCCTCTGGATCATCTCCATTATTTTAGCATTGGTGGCACTGTCCACCCTGAAGATCCGATGAACAGCCCATTGAATCAATCAAACTCCGTACCACCTCACATGCCAAGTGAAGCTGGTGCAACAGCTATTATCGGCATGGGTAAAACCGGTCAGGCTGTCGCCCGTTTTCTGCTCGAACAAGGTATTGTTTGCAGCGCATTTGATGAATCAGAAAAAGCCTGCATTGATTTTCCAATGCAGGATAACGTGAAGTTTGAACTGCATACAGGCCCATTCAATGCCGAACTGCTAAAGCAGTATTCCCGAATCATTGTCAGCCCGGGCATCAATTGGCATCACCCTGTATTGCAGGAATTGCGCCGTGACAACATCCCCATGTATGGTGATTTGGAGCTGTTTTCTCAACAATATCAAGGTGATTTGATTGCCATCACCGGCACCAATGGAAAAACCACAACGGTATCCCTGATTAATACCATGCTGGATGTATTACATGGTGGCATTGAAGCTGGCGGCAATATTGGCACCCCAATGCTGGACCTGATTCGTGACGGACAACCGCAGCGCGTGGTGCTTGAACTCTCCAGTTTCCAAATTGAGCGCGCCAACCCTATTCACCCCCATTGGGCTGCTTTGCTGAATGTGCAACCTGATCATGCCGACATGCATACAGATATGGCAGCCTATGAAGCTGCAAAAGTACAGCTCTTTGCCCGTCAGAGTGAGGGTGATAAAGCGATGTTACCCGCCGATAGTCATTGGAATAAACTGGCCAACACATTAGTGGCGCGCGGTGTCTTTGTGCGCCGCTTTGGCATCGGTTCTTCTGATACCCTCGACTCAGGAGTGCAGTTACATGATGATGGCTCATGGCACCTGTTCTGGCATCATTATGATATTACACATGAAATCGCTTCTGATGATGTGCCTGCACAAGGTATGCATCAGCATTTAAACCTTGCTGTCGCCGCACAGGCTGCCGCCGATCACGGCCTTACAGCCAGTGTCATTCGTCAATCGTTGACTTCATTCAGAGGGTTACCACATCGTTTGCAATCACTCGGTATCGTAAAGGGTCGCGAATGGTTCAACGATTCCAAAGCCACCAATCCAGATGCTGCAAAAGCGGCACTAGCATCTTTCCATCAGGTCGTCTGGATTTGCGGTGGTCTGCGTAAAGGGCTGGATGTTATGCCTTTACAATCAGCTGTATCCAACCATGTCGAACATATGTTTATTATAGGCACCGAAGCCAAACCTTTTGTCAAATTAGCCGAATCGTCCGGCGTCTCTTATAAATTTGTGAAAACCATCGAGCAGGCAGTAAAACAAGCCGCTCAATTACAAAATGGTGTGCCTGTGCTGCTCTCACCAGCAGCAGCCAGTCAGGATCAGTTTAAGAATTATATGCAACGTGGTGATGCCTTTGCTGCAGCAGTGCAAGCACTTGAGATGGACAAGCACAATGAGTAAACCAGTGGTTAAGACCTTATCTCCACTGGATCCGGTTCTTAGCGGCTGTGTGATCGCACTGTTAAGCTTTAGCATCTTAATGGTATATAGCACCAGCATCAGTGTCGCAGAAGTGCGCTATGGTGATCCGCTGCGCATTATCAGCCATTGGCTGATCTATATTCCTATTGGTCTTGTTATCATGTGGAGCTTATCCCGCGTCAATGTGAACTGGTGGCGTGCGATTGCATTGCCACTACTTGGTTTCGGCGTATTGCTCATGATTGCTGTGCTGATTCCAGGGCTCGGCCGGGAAATTAATGGTGCCCAACGTTGGTTCTCACTCTTCGGACTCACCCTACAGCCTGTCGAATTATTGAAACCAACTGTCATCATATACATGGCCTATTATATGAGCTCCCATTCCGAACGTTTACAGCATTTTGCTTCAGGCCTTGCTCCAATGCTGGTAGTGCTTGGCGTTTCCCTCTCTTTGTTGTTGCTTCAGCCTGACTTCGGCAGTGCCGTTCTGCTATCAAGTGTCTGTTTCGCCATGTGGTTTGTCGGAGGAGTACCTATTCGTCACATGTCACTATTGTTGCTTACATTTATACCTATTGCAGGCATCGCAATGGTTGCCGCCCCGTATCGCATGCAACGCCTGACCAGTTTCCTTGAACCATGGAATGACCCTTATGGCTCTGGTTATCAGTTGATTCAATCCATGATTGCTTTTGGCAGTGGTGGTTTGTTTGGTACAGGTGTTGGTCAAGGTGTGCAGAAACTGTTCTACCTACCCGAAGTGTTTACTGATTTCATCTCGGCCAGTATTGGTGAAGAACTGGGATTAGCGGGCATTATAAGCCTGCTTACACTCTTTTCAGTGCTGCTTGGCCGAGCTATTTGGCTGGCGATTCGTTGCGAAGATATGTTCTCCCGCCTGCTTATTATCGGCTGTGTGGTGATGATTGGTACAGCCCTGATGATTAACCTGGGTGCAGCTATGGGCTTGCTACCAACCAAAGGCATGCCGATGCCGTTTGTATCCTATGGCGGCAGCGCCCTGTTTGGTGAATGTATCCTGTTGGGGCTCGTCTTATCTGTGCAACGCCATATGCCTGGCAACAAGCGCCAGGAAAAACGCACAGCGACAAGCCGCACACCTAAAGCAAAAACTGTTGCACCAAAGACCACCACAAGCACAGTACGTAGCCAGCCTATGGACGATGGCCTGGAGCACTTGTTTTGAGTCGCACTCCTATCCTCTCTATCGCTGGCGGCGGCACTGGCGGACATGTCATGCCTGCACTGGCACTGGCTGATGCTGCACGTGCAAAATGGCCTGCATTGCAGGTGAACTTTATTGGTGCCGAGCGTGGACTGGAGGCAAAACTGCTGCCTGAACGTGGAGAGAACGTTCTGCTGCTGTCCATGCATGGCGTAAAAGGCGCAGGTCTGTTTCAACGCTTACGTGTATTGCTGTGGGAGCTACCGAAAGCAGTACTTACCATTCGTCGAGCCTGGAAAACTGAACGCCCTGACCTGTTGGTAGGTGTAGGTGGTTATGCCAGTATTTCCGGCGTTGCTGCGGCTTTAATCAGCCGAATCCCCGTCGTTTTATATGAACAAAATGCCATGCCGGGACTCGTCAATCGTACGCTGGCCAAATTCAGCCGCTGTATGATGCTGGGCTTCTCTGATGCGACTAAGCATATGCATTCGCACGTCCACAGCATTGTCACTGGCAATGTTGTCCGTGAGCATATTATGGAGACCCGTTGGCAGCCACATACCCCACCACGCCTATTGGTATTAGGCGGTTCTCAGGGTGCATTGTTTCTGAATAATAACGTACCAGAAGCATGTCAGCATCTCATGCGCGAAGGTCGTGAGTTTGTAGTCACCCATATTGTCGGGTCCGATAAAGAGACCTTAAAAAAGGTAGCTGACATGTATGCAGAAGCAGATATCAAAGCAGAAATACTGCCATTCTGTGATGATATGGCTGCCTTTTATGCCAGCGGTGACCTCATGATTGCACGCTCCGGAGCAATGACCGTATGTGAAGCAGCATGCTCTGGCATGCCCACGCTATTTGTACCCTTGCCAAGTGCTGCCGATGATCATCAGCGCCACAATGCTAATGTACTGGCCAATGTCGGTGGTGCTTTGGTGTTGGATCAGCGTGCCATGACAACAGACCTGCTAGCGCGCCAACTGGATACTCATCTGTTTGATACATACCTGTTAAACCGCATGAGTAAAGCAGCTCTGGATGCAGCGCCATTTGATGCAAGCAAAAATCAACTAAAGGTGCTTGGAGAATATCTGCCTGGGCCCTTACTGTATTTACCGAAAAAGAGACAAAACAAAGGGGTGCAAGCATGAAAACACGCGTACAGTGCATCCATTTGATCGGCATTGGTGGTATTGGCATGTCCGGTATTGCTGAACTGTTACATAACCAAGGCTTTCATGTGCAAGGCAGTGATGCGGCCGAAAGCCCGAACGTCAAACGATTGCGTGAGCTTGGTATTGATGTCTATATCGGCCATCGGGCAGAAAACCTGGGTGATGCACAAGTTGTGGTTGTCTCCTCAGCAATCAACTCAGCTAACCCGGAGATTGCTGCCGCACAGAAAAATGGCGTCGCAGTCATTCCTCGCGCCGATATGTTAGCCGAACTTATGCGCATGAAGCAGGGCATCGCTGTTGCAGGAAGCCATGGCAAAACGACCATGACCTCTCTGATTGCCCATGGCATGGAGGCCGCGGGGCTCGACCCCACCTATGTCATTGGTGGTCGCTTAACCGCCTGCGGCAATAATGCCCGCCTCGGTGCCAGCCCCTGGCTGGTGGCAGAAGCGGATGAAAGTGACGGTTCATTTCTGCGCCTCTCTCCCACAATTGCCGTTGTTAGCAATATTGATCCCGAACATCTGGATCATTATGGCGATTTTGAAACGCTGATGCAGGCCTTCACGACGTTCGTCAATCTGGTGCCATTTTATGGTCGTGTTGTACTGCACCATGAACATCCCAATGTCGCGGCACTCAGAGCTTCATTGCATAAACCGGTTACCAGCTATGGCAGTAGCCCGCAGGCAGACATCCATTTGCTGCAAACAAATGCTGATGGCAAGGGACAGATATTTACCGCCGCCAGCCGAGAACTCGGCCATTTGGGTAGTTTCAGGCTTCCCATGCCAGGGCGCCACAATGCTGAGAATGCACTGGCCGCTATAGCTGTATTATTGGATCTGGGCATTGGTATTGAAACTATTCGTGATGCATTGGAATCATTTGAAGGCATTCAGCGTCGCTTTCAACGTACTCAGCTTGGCGATGGGGTATTGGTTGATGATTATGCCCATCATCCCAAAGAACTGATGGCAACACTTTCTGCAGCCCGTGATTGCTGGCCGGATCGACATATCGTAGCCATTTTCCAGCCGCATCGTTTTACCCGCACACGTGATTTAATGGATGAATTCATGGGCGCATTTGATGCGGCTAATGACGTAGCACTACTACCCATTTATGCAGCCAGTGAATCACCCATCGAAGGCGTGAATAGTGCATGTCTGCAAGAAGGTATGGTCGCTCGTGGCCATCACGGCGTATCGCTATTGAACGATCTAAACGACGCCCATACGATGGCCAATGCAGCACTGGCCGCCGGTCATATCGTATTGATGATGGGGGCAGGCTCGATTGGCAGCTTGGCCAGCCAGCTGCGTGAAGAGGTGACGATATGAACAGTAGCATCGCCTCTACAGCCATGACACAAGAGTGGTTACAACAGATCAGCCTGCTTGGTACATTCCTTGAACATGAACCCATGGCACGCCATACCACCCTGGCCGTGGGCGGCGCAGCGCGATGGTTTTTCAGGCCCACAGATCGTACTGCAGCGATTGAAGCTATGCGCTTATGCCCTTCTGACGTACGCATTTTACCACTTGGACGGGGCAGTAATATGCTCATTCAGGACACAGGCTATGATGGATTGGTCATCGATTTGAGTGATCTGAACAGCACTGAGTTTAACGGTTTCAGCGTGCGTGCTGAAGCAGGGGGGCGCATGAGTCGGCTTGCTCGTCAATGCGCTGACCATGGCTTGAGTGGCTGCGAATTTATGGCCACTGTACCCGGCGATATCGGTGGTGGAGTAGCCATGAATGCCGGTTGTTTTGCACAACAGGTATCTGATAGTTTGATAGAAATTGAGGTGCTGCTGCCCAATGGGGATGTGCAGAGTATCAAAGCCGAAGCGTTGCATTTTAGTTATCGGCACACGGATTTACCTGCCGCTAGCATCGTGCTATCTGCCAGTTTCACCTTGCACCCGGATAGCCCTGAACAGATCCGCGAACGCATGCGCAGCATGCGCAGCCGTCGTTCTGCCACACAACCATTAGCACAACCGAACTGTGGTTCAGTGTTCAAGAATCCGGATGGTGATCATGCGGCTCGATTGATTGAAGCGACCGGATTAAAAGGATTTAGCATTGGTGGAGCGCGCATTTCAGAAAAACATGCCAATTTTATCGTCAATGAAGGAGATGCCAGCAGTGCTGACATTCTAGCCTTAATTGAACGCGCACAGTTACTCGTGAAAGAGCAGACCGGCATCGAACTGGAACCGGAAGTACGCATGATCCGCGATAGCGAAATCGTGAATAACGAAACCGGAGGCCAGATATGACGCATGTTTCTTATGGCCGTGTTGGTGTGTTAATGGGCGGCAACTCTGCTGAACGCGACATCTCGTTAAAATCAGGTAACGCCGTATTTGCGGCATTGCAATCAGCCGGTCTTGATGTGGTAGCGATCAATTTAACCAGCCAGACAGCAAGCCAGTGGGCTGCAGAAATTCAACGTGCCGAAATCCAAACTGCCTTTATCGCATTGCATGGCACACTCGGTGAAGATGGATGCATACAGGGCTTGCTTGAAACCTTGGCCATTCCATATACAGGATCTGGTGTTACCGCTTCGGCATTGTGCATGCATAAACTCTTATGCAAACAGATACTCAGAAATGTCGGATTACAAACACCTGTAGACATTAACATTACAGCAGAAGGGCCTGCTCGCTATCCGGTTTTCATCAAACCTGTAGCTGAAGGTTCAAGCATTGGTTTACATCATCTGCATTCACCATCTGACTGGCAGCAGCTTACCTTACAGGATGCAAGCCAATGGATGGCAGAGCTACCTGTTCAAGGGGTGGAAATTGCAGTATCCGTATTGCATGGAAAAGCGCTGATGCCAGTTGAAGTCGCACCCCATTCCGGCGTGTATGATTACGCCTCTAAATATACTGCAGGGGCGACCAATTATTTCTGCCCTGCCCGTTTACCCGCAGAAACATTGCGCCATTGTATGCAGCGTGCTGAGCAAGCGGTAAAAGCATGCGCTTGTAGTGGAGCCCCGCGTGTGGACATGATTGTGCCATCCGGTGGTGAACCGATGATTCTGGAAATCAACACTATCCCCGGCATGACCGAAACCAGCCTGCTGCCGAAAGCCGCTGCTGCCGCAGGCATTGATTTTGGCGCGCTATGTATGGCTGTGCTGGAAAGTGCACAGCTCGAACATGCTACCAACACCAATGATCAGGGAGGTGTCGCATGAGCAGATCCAATCAACGTCGCATCAACCCTAAAATCAAAAAACAGGCACACCGTATCAGTCTCAAACGCATCGGCCGCATTTTCATGTTCGCAGTTGTGATCACAGCAACAGCAAGCAGTGCTGTTTGGCTGAATGAAAAATGGAGCACTACAGTTTGGCAGATTACGGCAGATGCACCAATCAAGGCAGCCATTGAAGCACAACTGGCAGCCATTCCTAAGAAAGATTTCATTACCATGATGCCTGACCGCTTACGCCAACACATGCTGCAAGAAATCCCTGACCTGCAAGCGATACGCATCACACGCGTACTGCCCGACACGCTCTATATTCAAGGCGATGCCCGGATTCCCACCGCGCTTTGGCAGGATGCGCAGGGCCAGTTACATCTATTCGATGAACTGGGCGTTGCTTATCGACCACTTAGCAAAGGTGAATCACCTGATTTACCTCTGTTGCGTGTCAACCTGAAACAGCTCCCGCAAGCCAAACAGATGATCGAAATGATTGCTGAACAGGATCAGTTGCAAGGCAGACATCAGTTAGCAAGCTTGAGCGAAATTCGTGCTGGTAATCAATATTGGCAAATCTATTTCTCACGCGGCGTTTCGTGGACCATTCCGCAAGATAATGAGGTAAATGTGATCAAGCACATCAATGATTTAATGCAACAACCCCGCTGGCGTAATCAACAATGGCGCGTCGATGCACGGCTGCAATCTCGCTGGTTTATTCGACCCGCAGGCCACGGAGGAGTGATTTAATGTCCAAACATGATCAAGTATTGGTTGGGCTAGATATTGGTACCAGCAAAATAGCATGCATCGTGGCAGAAGCAGGGCCGGATGGAAAAGTCGATGTTATCGGCATCGGCACCCATCCCTCGCGCGGACTGCGCAAGGGTGTTGTGGTGAACATTGAAAGCACCGTGGAATCCATCCGTTTAGCTGTCGAAGAAGCGGAGTTGATGGCAGGTGTTGATATTCAATCCGTATTTACCGGCATCGCAGGTTCTCATATTCGTGGTTATAACAGCCATGGCGTCGTTGCAACCAAAAACAACGAAGTGGGCCGCGAAGATGTCGATCGTGTGATTGATGCCGCGCGTGCCATGAATATTCCTGCCGATCAGAAAATTCTGCACATCCTGCCGCAAGAATACATCATCGATAATCAAGATGGCATTCGTGAACCGATTGGTATGTCCGGCGTTCGTCTGGAAGCAAAAGTACATGTGGTGACAGGCGCTGTCTCATCGGCTCAGAATATTATCAAGTGCTGCAACCGTTGTGATCTGGATGTGTCTGACATGGTGCTTGAGCAGGTTGCATCGGCAGAAGCTGTATTGATGCAGGATGAGAAGGATATGGGCGTCGTACTGATTGATATCGGTGGCGGCACAACAGATGTAGCTATTTTCCTCAACGGTTCAATTCGTCATACCCATGTCATCCCTATCGGTGGAGATCATCTTACCAACGATCTGGTGATTGGCCTGCGCACATCGGCGCGTGAAGCCGACCAGCTCAAACGCAAATACGGCGCTTGTATGACATCGTTAGTCTCTCCGGAAGATCAGATTGAGATACCCAGTGTTGGCGGCCGTTCACCGCGACCAATGCCACGTCAGGTGATGGCACAGATCCTGGAACCACGGGTAGAAGAGATGTTTGAAATGATCCGTGATGAATTGCAACGCTCAGGTTATCAAGAGCTGGTTGCTGCAGGCATGGTGCTCACAGGCGGTTCATCTCTGCTGGAGGGAATGGTAGAGCTGGCAGAGGACGTTTTTGATATGCCTGTTCGCCTTGGTCGGCCGGTAGGCGTAGGCGGACTGGCCGATGTGGTATCAAGCCCAATGTACGCCACTGGTGTCGGTCTGATTTTATACGGTCACCGCTACAGGCAAAGTGCACAACCCATCAAATCAACAGAGCACAACATATTCGCTCGCGTATGGACACGCATGCGAAGTTGGTTCGGAGATACATCTTAAAAAAGTAACACCTAGCAAACCACACACACACAGAAAAATACAGGAGAAGGGGTATGACAACATTATTTACATTTGAAGACACCGAAGCGCAATCAGCCAAAATCAAGGTTATTGGTGTTGGGGGCGGGGGCGGTAACGCCCTGAACAATATGATCAGTCAAAAATTGCGTGGCGTAGAGTTTATCGTTGCCAATACCGATGCACAGGCAATTGAACGCAATATGGCAGACCATAAACTGCAGCTGGGTGCAGACATTACACGCGGTCTTGGTGCAGGTGCTAATCCACAGATCGGTCGCGAAGCCGCTGAAGTAGAGCGTCAGCGCATGGCTGATTTCCTACTGGATACTGACATGGTATTCATTACCGCTGGCATGGGCGGCGGCACCGGTACAGGAGCTGCTCCCGTCATTGCAGAAGTAGCACGTGAAATGGGCATCCTGACCGTTGCAGTTGTCACCAAACCCTTCAGTTTTGAAGGCAAACGCCGCATGAAGCAAGCTGATGCAGGCATCGCTGAACTACGCAAATATGTCGATACCTTAATCACCATTCCAAACCAGAAGCTCATTGGCGCCGTTGGTAAAAACACCAGTATGCTGGAAGCCTTCCGCAAGGCGGATGATGTACTGTTACAAGCCGTACGTGGTATCGCTGAACTGATTACCCATACCGGCTATATGAATGTGGATTTCGCCGATGTGAAGGCAGTCATGAGTGAAACGCGTGGCGTTGCCATGATGGGATCCGGTTTTGCATCAGGTGAAAGCCGCGCCATTGAAGCAGCTGAACGTGCGATCTCTTCTCCATTATTGGAAGACATCGATATTCACGGCGCTCAGGGTATTCTCGTGAATGTTACCGGCAATGAAGATATGACATTGGCAGAATATGATGAAGCGGTTTCGATTATTCATAATATGGCTGATGAAGATGCCAACATCATTTGCGGCATGGTCTATGATCAGGAAGCAGATGACAGCATTCGCGTTACCGTAGTTGCAACCGGTCTTTCCGGCGAATCATCCATCAACCTGGCCAGCATCGAACAACGCGAACCAGTTGCTGCGCCACAGCAACGTATGCCAAATATTCAACCGATTGCAGCAGCACCGACTCAGCAGCATATGCCGAGTCAGCAACCAGCTACGCCACAGGCGCAACCTCAATCATTTGGCGACATTGGATTTAATGATGATGAATACGCTGTGCCTACCTTCCTGCGCAGGCAGGCCGACTAAAGCATAGACAGATCAACCTAATGAATCATTAAGACTTCAGACTGCTATGGTTTTCCAAATTCAAAGGAAAACCATGGTATGCTGGAACCTTAGAAGATGTAAAATTTTTATTTTATGGTTATTTATGTCATAATACGGCGCTTGATAGTTATAGAATCATCGCAACTATTTTATTTAGTGATATAAATCACTGCATTTCATGCATGCCCTGTAAGATTCACGCACGACATGGGCACTTGCATTTGCTGTGTCAGCCAAGAGAAGGAGGCATTGATGATAGCACAAAGAACGCTGGATCATTCGATACGCTGTAGTGGTATTGGACTTCACTCCGGCCGAAAAATTGAGCTTATTCTGCATCCGGCGGAAGAGAACAGTGGTATCACATTTATTCGTTCTGACCTGGGGATAGAATTTCCAGCCAAAGCTGAATATGTCACGGATACACGTTTATGCACCACCATTGGTAAGGGTGATGCACAAGTATCAACGGTTGAGCATCTGTTATCCGCTTTAGCGGGCCTGGGCGTGGATAATGCACGCATCGAAGTCAGCGGCGCGGAAGTGCCAATTATGGATGGTTCATCTGCTCCGTTTGTATTCCTCATTCAATGTGCCGGTATTCGTGAACAGTCGGTTGCCAAAAAGGTTTTACGCATTCTTAAGCGCGTTGAAGTCGTTGACGGTAACAAACGCTGTGCGCTCTACCCATCGGCCGGATTCAAAATTTCATATCTGTTAGATTATGATCACCCTCTGCTGCGTAAACGTCAGGTCAGCGTCGACTTTTCACGTCAGGCTTATACCCGTGAAATATCACGCGCCCGCACCTTTGGTTTTTTGCATGAAGTTGAAGCCTTACAAAAAGCGGGCTTAGCGCTTGGTGGTTCATTAGAAAATGCCATTGTTTTAGACACGCATCGTGTCGTCAATGAAGGTGGCCTGCGTTACGAAGATGAATGCGTACGCCACAAAATTCTGGATACGCTGGGCGATCTATCACTGTCCGGTTATCCCATCGTAGGTGCCTTTGAAGGCGAACTTACCGGTCATGATATGAACCATCAGCTGGTTACAACACTGTTAGCCGATCCATCAAGCTACCGTATTGAAGAACTCCAGGAAGAATCTTCTTCCAGCCAAGAAGTCGTAGGTCAACCGCAACAAGCTTAACCTTTCTGTAACTCTGTGTTTCTGTGTGTATTCAGGCCGGCGTTCTTTAGGAGTGTCGGCCTGTTTCGTTTTACCTGTTCACAATATAGCTAAAGACTCGTCGTTACAGATCGGTTATTTAGTGTGCAGATGCAGCTTGTGAATATGGCGCAACGCACGATGAAAACGAAGCCAATCCCACTGCTTCCCGGGATCCCATTTGCGACCAGGTGCAATGTCCTGATGCCCTACAATGCGCTCGCTAGAAATAGCCGGATAACGCTGCATTAATACCCTGCACAAACGTGCTGTTTCCCGGTACTGCGCACCGGTAAATGTTTGTTCCTCATCACCGATCATTTCAATGCCTATAGCAAAATCATTGCACTCCACACGCCCTTCCCATAAAGAAGCACCGGCATGCCAGGCGCGGCGATCTGTAGCCACGAACTGGGTAATTTTCCCATCCCGATCTACCACAAAATGGGCTGAAACCTTTAAGTCTTTCAAAATAACAAATTCAGCGTGTGCTTGATGATCCAGACGGCCCATAAACAGGTCTTCGATATATTGCATCTCAAACACACCGTCTGGCATGCTAATCGCATGCAAGACAATCAAATCTATCACGGTCTCGTCAGGGCGCGCGTTTTGATGGGGGGAATTGAGATAACGCATAGGCTTATCATGGTCTGGAAAAGCAACGTACACAAGTCACATGCCTTTCCAGCCTCTCTCGCTTCACCCCTCACACCTCAGCGTTCAGTATATTTACCTTTATTCATCCTTAGTTTCCGGCACAATTGCTGCATGTTTTCTAATATGGATCAGGATAAAGCTCAACTGATGCGCATGGCGACCTACGCATCCACTACCGTCGCCGTCAGCCTCATCATCATCAAACTCATTGCCTGGTTTATGACTGGGTCGGTCAGCATCATGGCAACGCTGCTGGATTCATGCCTTGATGCACTAGCCTCAATATTGAACCTGTTTGCCGTTCGTCATGCGCTGGCACCGGCAGATAAAGAGCATCGCTTTGGACATGGTAAAGCAGAAGCATTGTCGGGCCTTGGACAGACCACCTTTATCACCGGCTCCGCCCTCTTTCTCATATTGGAAGCCGCTTCACATTTTTTGAATCCAGTGCCTCTTACCGCCATGTCAACGGGTATCTGGGTCATGATCATCTCTATTGTCGCCACGCTCGGGCTACTGATGTTTCAAAAGCATGTCATCAATAAAACCAATTCCACCGCCATCAAAGCAGATCACATGCATTACAAAACAGACCTACTGGTTAATATCGGTGTGGTCATTGCCCTACTGCTAACCTACTATGGCTGGCCCGGTTTCGATCCGCTGTTTGCCATAGGTATTGCTGCTTTCATTCTCTACAGTGCCTGGGAGATAGCCAAGGAGTCGCTTGATCTCTTGATGGATCGGGAGTTACCCACCGAAGAGAGAGAGCAGATCAAATCTATCGTGCGCAATCATCCGGAAACACGTGGTTTGCATGATCTGCGCTCCCGCAGATCGGGCACAACTACATTCATTCAGTTACATTTGGAACTTGATGGGCAATTAACGCTAATGCAAGCTCACGCAATATCTGATGATGTAGAAGCCTGTCTGTTAGCAGCATTTCCTGATGCTGAGATCATTATCCATGAAGATCCCGCCGGCTTGAAAGAGCCGCATCCCGAGTTTGCATCATGAAGCGTCTGCTCGCTGCAGTGATGCTATTTTGCTTTAACTTCACGCTACCGGCATTTGCCGCCACCGATGTCGTAAACGTCTATTTCCTCTCACTGCAAGAAGCTGCCGATGCCGCCCGCAGTCAGCTCTCAGACACAGGTAAGGTTGCAGCTGTACCCTCTCAACGCCTGTTGATCCTTGATGATGACACCGCACATATCAACAAAGCCAAGGCCCTGCTCAAGCGCATCGATCATGCGCCCGGCCAATATACGGCTCATGTCAGCATCGAAGATATCAGAACAAGCGTCCGCAGCAGCCTACAAACAACCGGTGCCGCCAGCTTCGGACAGCTTTCAGGTGGCTGGATGAGAGTGCAATGGCAACAACAGAAACAGCATTCCAACCACCACCAAACATTTCAGCTACGCGTCTCAAGTATGCAGCAAGGCAGCATTGAGACCGGTACCATTCAAAGCTTTACGCGTGAAACCAGACTGTGGCTATCAGGCTATGGGGTAGTGCAGGCCAATAGCGTTGAGCTAGTGCCTGTCACCTCAGGATTCCATATTACCACATCGCCCGTCGGCACAGATCAGGTACGTGTACGCATCGTGCCATGGATGCAGCGTCTGCAAACTAACGTGCAGGGTCAGCAAGAGATGTTGATGGACCTCGGCAGTAGTAATGCGCCAAGCATTCCGGCCGGCAACAACGCCAATATGCGCTTCAATGCCCAACCTCGCATGGCAACACAACCCGTGATTGAACTGCTCGGTGCAGCTACCGAATTAGTCATCCCCGTTGATCAGCCCGTCACCATCGCAGCCACGAACAGTGAAGCTCAGAAACTCGGTAGCGCGCTGCTCTCCAGCAGTTCGCGTGTGGGTAAACGCCAGTTTGTTATTCAACTGCGTGTATCCAGAAACTGAACGGCTAAGCGTTGCACGCTCTGAGTAAAACAGGTTTCATTCCCGGACGTCTGTACGTTTTGATGGATAGATACAGGTAATAACGGACTGTTGTGCTGCGCTCTTAGCTAAGCAGAGGCGCGATCACCAGCGATACAATAGCCATCACATTGATCAGAATATTCATCGCAGGGCCTGATGTATCCTTGAATGGATCACCAACGGTATCGCCGACCACAACGGCAGCGTGCACATCCGAGCCTTTGCCTCCGAGATTACCTTTTTCTACGTGTTTCTTGGCATTGTCCCACGCGCCACCCGCATTAGCCATCATCAGTGCCATCAACACACAGCAGACCAAAGCTCCGGCTAACATGCCGCCGAGCGCTTGTGCGCCGAGTCCGAAACCAATGACAACGGGAGCTGAAACAGCCAGCACGCCAGGCAATACCATTTTCTTCAAGGCTGCGTTAGTGGAAATTTCAATACAGCGGGCATGATCCGGTTCTGCTTTACCCTCCATCAAGCCGGGAATATCTCGAAATTGACGACGAATTTCCTTGATCATTTCAAAGGCGGCATCACCAACGGCTGTCATGGTTAATGAAGCGACAAGGAATGGGAAAATACCACCGATAAACAGACCAATAAGCACCAGTGGTTCATTCAGGTTAAGTGAGAAACCCGGATGATGTAGCGATACGGTTTCAACAAAGGCAGCAATAATGGCCAATGCTGCCAGTGCCGCTGCACCAATAGCAAAGCCTTTGCCGATAGCAGCAGTAGTATTGCCCAACTCATCAAGTGAATCGGTGATTTTTCGGGTCTCTTCTCCCAAACCGGCCATCTCAGCAATACCTCCGGCATTATCAGCAATAGGGCCATAAGCATCAATCGCCATGGTGATACCCACCGTTGCCAACATGCCGACAGCTGCAATACCAACGCCATAAATACCCACCAAATCAGTAGATACATAAATGATGGCTGCAATGGTCAGGACTGGAACCACCACCGACTGCATGCCGATAGCAAGGCCTGAGATCATTACCGTGGCAGGGCCGGTCTCACCTGCCTTGGCAATATCAAGAACAGGCTTCCCACCGGTATAATATTCCGTAACAAGACCGATAATAATGCCTCCGACAGCTCCGGATATTACAGCTCCCCAGACTAAAGCGGAGATACCTGTGATCGAGATCAGAAAATAGGTGCTGACAATGAACGCTAGTGTGGCCCCGATGGTTCCGGTGCGTAAAGCCAGCTGTGGCTCTTTGTTGGCAAACATCTTGACCAGTGCGATACCAAGCACGGAACAGATTAGGCCGGCACTGGCCAGAGCCAAAGGCAGAAACATCAGTGACTGCTGGCTACCAAGAGGCTGGTATATATCCAGGGTCATGGTCGAAGCGATCGCGATGGTGGCAATAATAGCTCCACAATACGATTCGAAGATATCTGAACCCATGCCAGCCACATCACCGACATTGTCCCCGACATTATCGGCAATAACGCCAGGGTTGCGTGGATCATCTTCCGGAATACCTGCTTCAATTTTACCCACAAGATCAGCGCCAACATCGGCACTCTTGGTGAAAATACCACCACCCACACGTGAGAATAGCGCTACAGATGAGGCCCCCATGCCAAAACCATGAATGGCATGCGCTGTTTCAGGATCACCACCAAAAAACAGATAAAGTGTACCAAGACCAATCAAACCAAGTGATGCAACGGTTAAGCCCATGATAGAACCGCCATAGAAGGCAACCTCCAAGGCTCGTGCTGTTCCCTCATTCTCCGCAGCAGTAGCAGTACGCACATTCGCTTTTGTAGCTGCAAACATGCCAAAATAACCAGCCAGGGCAGAACATATCGCTCCGACCAAAAATGAGATGGTCGTATTGGTCCCCAGTGTAAAGGCCAGAACAGTGGCGACAACGATAATAAATACCGACAAAACAAAGTATTCACGTTTCATGAATACCATGGCACCGAGATGAATGGCCTCGCCAATTTCAATCACCTTGCCTTCACCTGCAGGGTATTTCTTCACCTTTTGATAAAGTAATAGCGCAATGATTATTCCTACTGCACCAAACAGAGCTGGAATCATGTTTTCTACCATGTGTGTACCCCTAGTTTTTTTACAACGTCATTAATTTAAGCAATAAAAAAGGCGATTGATTACTCAACCGCCTTTCTACAATATGTTATGCGTGAGGCACTAAGCTCACTCGCTACATTTCGCTTCGTAAGAAGCTATCGAGTCCAAGACTTCTTTCTGGGCTGCTTCTTTACCACCCCAGCCGAGCACTTTTACCCATTTGTTCTTTTCTAGGTCTTTATAATGTTCAAAGAAGTGTTTAATTTGAGCAGT
>JAUZQJ010000074.1 GCA_030951045.1 Mariprofundus sp. | reverse complement strand
GCAGAGTAGTAGGTACAATGGTCAAAATAATAATGATATCCGGAGAGCAGGAGATAAAAGTTGTATGTGTTTTTATCTTTACTTTTCGCAACTCTGCGTACTCTGTGGTGAAAGCTTTTAAATATTTTAATGTTATTTCCCTACTGACATTATGAGCGTTCCTTGACCAAAAAGAAGGTGCTTCGTAGTCTATCCATTCCCTTCACAGGGCAACTACTATTCTTGGAGTTTTTACCTGACTCATGCTTGAATTTGAAAAAATTAAACGTTTACCTCCATATGTGTTTGCGGCAGTAAACCAGCTTAAAATGGAGCTTCGTCATGATGGCGAAGATATTATTGATTTGGGTATGGGAAATCCTGACCAGCCTACACCGCAGCATATCGTCGATAAGCTGTGTGAAGCAGCGCAGGATGGTAGGAATCATCGTTATTCCATGTCCAAAGGTATTCCTGGTTTGCGCAAGGCTATTTGCGGTTGGTATAAACGTAAATTTGATGTTGACCTGGATCCTGAAACTGAAGCGATTGCTACCATTGGTTCCAAAGAGGGACTGGCGCATCTGGCTGTAGCGATTACATCACCAGGGGATCTGATTTTAACACCGAACCCTGCTTATCCAATTCACCCATACGGCTTTATTATTGCCGGTGCAGATATACGCCATGTGCCAATGGGTGCGGATCGTGATTATTTTGCTGATATTGAAAAAGCCGTGAAGGATTCCTGGCCGCGGCCTAAGATCCTGGTGGTAAATTTTCCTTCCAATCCAACAGCACAAGTCGTTGATCTCGATTTTTATGTCAAATTGGTTGATTTTGCGCGCGAAAACGAACTGATTGTCATTTCAGATATTGCTTATGCAGAAATTACATTTGATGATTATGTCTGTCCATCGATTATGCAGGTACCGGGTGCTAAGGAAGTAGCGGTTGAATTTTATTCGCTGTCCAAGAGTTATAATATGCCGGGCTGGCGCATGGGTTTCATGGTGGGCAATAAAGAAATTGTTGCGGCACTTGGCAAGATTAAATCCTATTTGGACTATGGTACTTTTCAGCCCTTGCAGATTGCTTCATGCGCGGCTTTAAACGGTCCTCAGGACTGTGTAGAAGAAATTCGTCTGATGTATCAGTCACGCCGTGATGTGATGATTGACGGGATGCATAAAATGGGTTGGATGGCTGAGAAGCCGAAAGCATCGATGTTTATCTGGGCAGAAATTCCGGATGAATTTAAACACATGGGTTCATTGGAATTCTCCAAACGTATGCTGAAAGAAGGCGGTGTAGCACTTTCTCCAGGCATTGGTTTTGGTGATTATGGTGACAACTTTGTGCGCATTGCACTGATTGAGAATGAACATCGAACCCGACAAGCCCTGCGTGGTATGCGTAACTTTTTACACGCTGGTGCATAGAAATTACCACTTAGGCACGAAGTTATCTGATATTTATATATTAATATGAGATTAATCTTTTCTTTGTGCCTCTGTGTCTTTGTGGTTAATGATAAATTGGAGTTGAAATGAGTGAAATAAGAGTTGGGTTGCTTGGACTGGGTACGATTGGTACGGGTGTAGCCCGTATATTGATCGAGCAACAGGAGCTGATGTCACGCAGGCTTGGCAAAACAGTACGCCTGGTTGCAGTCGCTGATCGTGATATTTCACATGATCGTGGCCTTGATCTCACCGGTGTACGCCTGTGTGATGATGCCAATGCCGTAGTAAGCGCGGATGATGTTGATCTGGTTGTAGAGTTAATCGGTGGCTATGAACCGGCTCGTACGTTTGTTGCCGCAGCACTTGAACATGGCAAACATGTTGTTACTGCGAATAAAGCATTGGTAGCCAAACATGGTGAAGAATTGCTTCCGTTGGCTGCAAGCAAAGGTGTGGCGATTGGTTTTGAGGCCGCTGTAGGTGGTGGTATTCCTTGTCTGAAAGCACTGCGTGAAGGTTGTGCCGCAAACGCCATTGAATCAGTTTATGGTATTTTAAATGGTACTTGTAACTTCATATTGACCAAAATGGAAAATGAGGGTGCAGATTATGCTGATGTGCTGAAAGAAGCTCAGGAGCTTGGTTACGCTGAAGCTGATCCAAGCTTTGATGTTGAAGGTATCGATACAGCCCATAAACTATCGATTCTTGCAGCCATGGCTTTTGGTTCAAAAATCAAGTTTGATGAAGTGTTTACCGAGGGAATCAGTAAAATTACTGCCGCCGATATCGAATCCACCTCCGAGCTGGGTTACCGCATCAAGTTATTGGGTATTGCCAAGCCGCATGGAGAGAATGGTACGGTTGAACGTGTTGAGATGCGTGTGCATCCGACGCTGGTACCCATGAATTCACAGATTGCGCAGGTGTCTGATTCATACAATGCAGTGCAGGTATCCGGTGATTTTGTTGAACATACCCTGTATGTCGGTCGTGGTGCAGGTGAGAGGCCAACGGCTTCTGCTGTTGTAGCCGATATCATGGACATTGCCCGTGTCGCACCAGATGGTGTTCAGCATATGGCTCCGCCAATGGGTTATGTTGAAAGTGAGCGTCGAGCATTGCAGACACTGCCTGTTGCCGATATTGAGTGTGAATATTATTTGCGTCTGATGGTACAGGATGAGCCTGGTGTGATTGCATCTGTGACCTCTATTCTGGCTGATCATCGCATTAGCTTGGAAGCGCTGAGCCAGAAAGAGCGTCATGCATGTCATGCAGTACCGATTGTGATGTTAACGCATGAAACAACAGAAGGAAATTTACAGGCTGCGATCAGTCGTATTATCAGCTTGAAAGCAGTCGAAGATGATGTGTTGATTCTACGTAAAGAATCAGCCGTCGCTTAAGGAATTATTATGCCTAGATATGAAGGAATTATTAACCGATACCGTGCTTTTTTACCCATAGCAAAAGATGATGCGGTCATCACCCTGTATGAAGGGAATACACCATTGCATGAGTCGCATAACCTGCGCAATGCTATCAATCCTGAACTGAATATTTTTCTTAAATTTGAAGGGTTGAATCCAACTGGTTCGTTCAAGGATCGCGGTATGACCATGGCTGTGACGCAGGCGTACAATGCCGGCTCACGCAAAATCATCTGTGCTTCAACCGGTAACACCTCCGCATCTGCCGCTGCCTATGCCGCCAATTGTGGTATGGAAGCATTTGTGTTGATTCCTGATGGCAAGATTGCACTGGGTAAAATGAGCCAGGGCATGCGCTATGGTGCCAAGGTGATTCAGGTTCGTGGTAACTTTGATGATGCATTGGATCTGGTCCGTGTGATTAGTGCTGATGGATCTATTTCGTTGGTGAATTCAGTCAATCCATACCGTATTCAGGGACAGAAAACAGGCGCGTTTGAGATTGTCGATGAGCTAGGTTTTGCACCTGATTTCCATGCTTTACCTGTTGGTAATGCCGGTAATATCACTGCTTATTGGTTGGGTTATAAAGAATATCATGAAAAACGAATCAGTAAGTCGTTGCCAAAAATGCTTGGTTTTCAAGCTGCTGGATCGGCACCCATTGTGAATGGTGCACCGGTAGAGAATCCGGAAACTATAGCTACAGCGATTCGTATCGGTAAACCAGCATCATGGAAGCAAGCAGAAGCGGCACGTGATGAATCCGGTGGTGCCATCGATGCAGTGACTGATGACGAGATCCTACAAGCCTATGATATGTTGGCATCGATGGAAGGGGTGTTCTGTGAACCTGCATCGGCTGCATCGGTAGCTGGTATTATCAAATTGAATAACGCCGGTTATTTTCAACCAGGCCAGAGCATTGTCTGTACATTGACTGGTAATGGTCTGAAAGATCCGGATACCGCTATGATGGGTATTCCGACACCGATTACCATTGATGCTACCGAGGACGCTGTACGCAGGGCTCTTGATTCCTAAAGCAGACCGAAGCATGACTGCTTCAACCCTGATTGTAACTCAGGCTTTATTAGCGCATCAGGATGGAGTTTCGCTCCATCCTGATCTTTTTTTATGGGAAAAATATCTTAGTAAATATCGGCAAACATGGTTCCGCTGTAGTGATAAAAATCCATTAGCATGGTATGCAGCATTGTCTGAACGCCCTGCGGCGTTGTTATTGGCTGAAAAGTGTTCAGCATTTCCTGAGCATATTCGCCAGTGTTGGGTGGTCTCACCATATCATGCATTTTTAGCACAGCATATGGTACGTGTTCATCCTGAAGGTCTGTTTTCATGGTCGGCTGAAGATGCCCGATACCTTTGTGAAACTGTGAATCCATTTATTGCCGATGATGGCATGACGTTGATTTCGGCCGGCTCTGCGTTATTGCTGTGTTGCCGTGAACCCATGCAGGCCTATCCGCAGGGGTTTGCTGCGATATCGGGTAAAATGCTACCGGATTGTGATCATGAAGGTGAAGATGGAGGGCGTCTTAATCGCCTGTTATCCGAAATTCAAATGTTACTTTTTCAACATCCATCAGCTGCAAGACAAGAGCGTGGTGACGTGGGTGTGAGCGGTATCTGGGTATGGGATCCGGTTGATATGAAAGCTGATGTGTCCATGAATGTTGAAATTGCTAACGGTGTATCCGGGCATAAACAGTTCGCCGTAGCTACCCGCAATCCTCTTTTACAATCTCTTGTCGAACCCATAGATGCAGATCTGATTATTTCGGAACCCGAACGCATGCATGAATTATTGCAACATGATGAAGCACTGCCAAAAACGATTATATTGGCTGGAGAGGGTCATGCTGTATTACTGAAGCAATCAATATTTCCAAGCTTCACTAAAGGCATATGGAAATCGAAACTCAAACGTGAATCGCAGAAAGAAGAATCGACACTATTGGCTTATCTCGTGAGTGTCCTTTAAATGTCTGAGCTACGACAAGCACAAGGTTTGCCTGCAGGCAGAAGTGCGAAGGGAAAGGCTCTGGTTTGGCGACAGACTCCGTTGTTTGCAGAGGATCCGGTAAGCGCCTGGCAAGGAGTGCTTGAAGCCAGAGGCTTGAGAGAGACTGATGCATATTTTTCACCACGTCTGGCGGATCTACCTGATCCTTTTTTAATGGTGGATATGGAAAAAGCGGCGACCCGCATAGCGGCAGCCATTCAATATGCAGAAAAAATACACATCTTTGGTGATTTCGATGCCGATGGTGTGAATGGCACAGCGATATTGCTTGAAGCGTTGTCTGCAGCAGGTGCGGCTGTTTCATATTCTATTCCACACCGTGCTGATCAAGGGCATGGAATTGGTGTGCAGCCGGTGCGAATGGCAGTGGATGGTGGCGCTAAACTTGGCTTAAGTGTGGATACAGGCACTACATGTTTCGGTGCATGTGATGAGGCCAAGAAACTCGGTTTAGATTTGATTGTCAGTGATCATCATCTACCTGATAGCACGCTTCCCAATGCATTTGCTTTGCTGAATCCAGCCCGTGAATCGTGTGGTTTTGCAGATAGAAAACTGTGTGGGACAGGCGTTGCATTTTTTCTGTTGATGGCAGTTTGGAAAAAGCTTGCTGAACAACAGCTTCGCCCTGACTTTGATTTGCGCCTGTTGCTAGATCGGGTAGCTGTTGCAACGATTGCTGATGTGATGGATTTGGTTGGTGTGAACCGGGTTCTGGTTTACCATGGTCTGCAGAAGCTTAACAGAGATCCATCGATTGGCATGAAAGCCTTAATGACGATTGCCAAGGTTAAAAAAGCAGTGACTGCGGAAACTATCGGCTTTTATCTGGCTCCGCGTATTAATGCAGCAGGTCGTTTACAACATGGCGAAGCAGCCATGCGCATGCTCTCTACTGGTGATGCCGATGAGGCAGCTATGTTGGCAGCGGAGCTTGATGCGACCAATAAAGAGCGCCGCAAGGTTGAAGTTGAAGTGCTGAAACAGGCTGAACTTAAATTGGGCGATTCAGATATTCTAGCTGTTTACGATGACAGTTGGCATGCCGGTGTAGTGGGCCTGGTTGCTGGTCGCTTGGCCAGAAAACATGGCAGACCAGCGGCTGTCGGTTTTGTCACGCCGGATGGCGTGGTACGCGTATCTTTGCGTGGCATGCCGGGGTTTCATATTGGCAAGCTGTTAAATGCTTGTAGTGAGCATCTGGAGGGCTTTGGTGGTCATGCAGGAGCTGGTGGTGGTGGTATAAAACCAGGCCAGTGGCATGCATTTACCAAGACGTTCGCAGCATGTATTGAAAATCAGTCGATAGATGTTTCTGACCATTTGAGGCTTGAAGTGGATGGCGTTCTTGGTCTGGGCTGCATGCATATTGCTTTAGCTGATCGTTTGGCGCGTTTTGAACCTATTGGTCGTGGTAACAGTGCTTGTGCATGGTTGATTGAAGGGGTGCATATTGCAGATCGTCGTGATTTGAAGGGCGGAGTGGTGCGTCTGAAGCTCACGGATGGCAGTCGTTGGATCGATGGTATTGTGTTTGGTGCAGGTGCCATCTCCGATGATATTCAACCGGGTTTAACGGTTTCAATAATCGGCCAGCTACAAAAAGATGATTACCGTGGTGGGGCTGCTGTACAATTTGTTATCGAGGATGTTATTTCGACCGCTGTGGATAACTAAGCGCTGAGCAGCCTGCATCCAGATACGCGTAGATACAGCGTTGATTTTCAATCCAGCTATTTAAGCATGGATTTCATGTTCTTTAGCTGTTCAGCAATGGTACCGGCTGGAACTGGTGGGCTGGATAGAGAACCCAGAATGCCATCTGAATCATGCTTGCGTAAGAATTGTAATTGATCCTCAGTTTCGACACCTTCAGCCACTACTTGATGATTGAGAATATGCCCCATCGAAATGATTGCATTGGCAATTTGGGCACTGTCACCGCCTTGTCCAATTTGATGAACCAGTGATCGGTTCATCTTCAATTCGTGCACAGGCATAGATTTGAGAGACTGTAATGAGAAGAAACCGGCACCGAAATTATCTATGGTGATTTTAACACCCATTGCATCGAGTTCATTCAATGATATCAATACAGCAGAAGCATGTTGCATCAGATCACTTTCACTGATTTCAAGTTGCAACATGTCGGCATCAAGATGGTTATCTTGTAATGTTTGAGCAACGAGCTTGCTGAAATCAGCATGTCTTAATTGCTCGGCTGTAACATTGACTGAAACAGGTACAATGGGAAGTCCCATCTCCTTCCATGTTCTGTTTTGGGCACAAGCCTGCCGTAATACCCACTTACCAATCTGCACAATAAGGCCAGTTTTGTTGGCCAGTGGCAGGAACTGATCGGGTAATATGATACCTGTATCGGCATTGTTCCAACGTAAGAGTGCATGCGTGCCAGTGATTAAACCGTTTTTTAGCTCAACTTTGGGTTGGTAATAAATGAGCAACTCATCATTTGAAATCGCTTGCCGTAATGCTTTCTCCAGTTTTAATTCAGCATTGATTTCGCTGAAAACCCCTGACTCTTTATCACGATAGATACAGTAACGATTACGGCCCAACTCTTTGGCTTGATACATAGCGTCATCAGCCAATCTCATGATGGTTTCGACATCACGATACTCATGAGAATTGAGGTTGATGCCGATACTAACGCCAAGCACATACTGGCTGTTTTTTAATATCATAGGCTCTTGAATAAGATGAATAACCTTTTCAGCAAACATACAAGCAGACTCTTCTGATTCAATGTTATCAAGAATAATACTGAATTCATCACCGCCAAGCCTGGCTACAGTATCGGTCTCACGTATGCAGTTTTGCAGTCTTCTGGCGACTTCAATCAGTGCTATATCTCCCCATTCATGACCAAGCTCATCGTTGATGGGTTTAAAGTAGTCCAGGTCCATGAACAGAACGGCCATATTTGTATGGTTACGATGTGACTGGGCAATGGCCTGTTTCAGGCGATCATAATAAAGGCTTCGATTTGGCAGTCCTGTGAGTAGATCAGTATAGGCCATCTCTCTGATCTTTTCTTCACTATGTTTGTGCTCGGTGATATCAGATAGGAAGCCCAGGAATTCCAGTGTGCCATGCTGGTTTTTGTCTATTCTTATTTCATCACCTACCCATAGATAGTGGCCATCCTTATGCTGGAAACGGTATTCAAATCGGTTACTGCCACGTTCAAACCCTTTTTTTAAAGAATTTTTGACATGCTCTACATCATCCGGGTGCACGCACCCAAGACGGAAATCAGCACTGCTGGTAAATGCTTCAGCCTCATAACCACACAGCCGTTTAATGTTATCACTGATAAAGGTTGTAGCGTAATGGTCAGAAATATCTGAGGCATAAATGACGGCAGAGGTGGATGTTAGCAGGAAGTTCAGTCGTTCATTAGCCATGCGAATCTGTTGTTCATTTTCCTGCAATCGCCGGTGCATGGCTTGAAAATCTTGTAAACGGTGGTTCTCTTGTTTGGTGGCATGGTAATCCAGCCAATGTTTTATGCTATGAACCAGCTCATGTGGGTTGATTGGTTTTTCAAGGTATTCAACAGCACCCTGGCGTAGTGCTTCAATAGTACTTTTTTTGTCTGCAAATCCGGACATCATGATGACAGGGCAGGCTGGCCGGTGCTTGCGCAGATAAGCAAGTACATCCAGTCCAGAATGTCCTTCGAGTTTTACATCGAGCAGGGCAAGATCAATAGATGAATCGATCTGCTCGACAGCCTTATCGTAGTTTTTAGCTTTAACGACAATAAATCCTGCATTCTCAAGGAACTCAGCATATAGGTCTCTGAGTTCTTTATAATCATCAACAATAAGGATTTTAGATGGTTGCATGGTTCCGTCCCAGTTTCAAAATATGTAATGTTCTAATACAATGATCATGCTGTCTTTGATTATTACTGAGTGAATCAAACCGAAATCATATTTGAGCATAGCATGAAATAGATGATTCTTCAAATATAAGGCGGTGTTTTAGACAGAAAAACCGCATTAAAAACCCCTATATCTGCTATCATTCATTATTTTTTTACCGCACAGTTACGCAGAGTGAAAACAAACAATACATGTTACTTTGCTATCTCTCCTTTGGGAGACAGGGGGGCACTTTTATGCATCCTAACGCAATTGAACTACTGTTTTGATAATCTGACCGTATATGTTGTAGTGATTGAATTACTGATGATGAATAAAAAAAGCCCTCCGGATGGAGGGCTTTGCAAATGTCGATGAACAGTTTTAAGTCGTTTGAAGTAGATCGTGATTGATCTCCATCTTATTGCTATGACGCATGCGTTTGTTCATGGCTCTTTTTAAACGTTTTTTCTGCTCTGTGTGCCACTGATGCATTTTTCTCCACTCTACATTGATGAGTGTGCTTTCCTCAGGTGAGGTGTGCTGGTGTCTTCCTAGCATATGCGTTCTCCTTTGTATGAACATGCTTTTTTCTTCTCCAAGCAGACTATTTATACCATGAAGAGATGAAGTTTACAAGTGTGTTAGGTAGCTATCACAAGGGATACATGTTCAAATGAAATGGTGAGGTGAACGGGATGATTATTTTGCAGTGTTAATGAGCATTTTTAATCTAAAAAAAGGGACTGCAAATAGCAGTCCCTTTTTTGTTTGTCGTTATTATCTTCCCTAGCGTGGAAGCGTAGTTGATCCCATTAGAAATTCATCTACAGCACGTGCAGATTGACGCCCTTCACGTATGGCCCAAACAACCAGCGATTGCCCACGACGCATATCACCAGCAGCAAAGACTTTGTCGATGCTGGTAGCGTAATCGGAGTCGTTGGCCGCGACGTTGCCGCGCCCATCTTTATCGACACCGAGTTTTTCAAGCATGCCTTCATGTACAGGATGCATAAAGCCCATAGCTAGCGTGACCAGTTGCGCAGGGAGCTCAAATTCAGAACCTTCGATCTCATGGAGTTTCCATTGTCCGTTTTCCTGTTTCCATTCAACACGAATACATTCAACAGCCTGAAGATTACCATCTGCATCACCGATGAAACGTTTGGTGGACACTTCCCAGTCACGATCACAACCCTCTTCCTGAGATGTGGAAGTACGCAGCTTCATCGGCCAGTTAGGCCATGTAACCAGTTTATTGGGCTCTGCTTCCGGTTTTGGCATGATCTCGATCTGGGTCACTGATTCAGCGCCATGACGATTGGATGTGCCAATACAGTCAGAACCTGTATCACCACCACCAATGACCACAACATGTTTACCTTCAGCGGAAACGAATTCATCTTCAGGGATTTTATCACCAAGTACCCGTTGGGTGTTTTTGGTTAGAAATTCCATGGCGAAATGCACGCCTTTAAGCTCACGTCCCGGTATGGGTAGATCGCGTGGTTTTTCAGAGCCACCGGTGAGAAGCACTGCGTCAAAGCGGTTCAGAAGGTCCTTAGCATCAACATTGCCGCCAACAGCTGAGTTGACACGGAATTCCACACCTTCAGCACGCATCTGAGACATGCGACGATCAATGACAGATTTCTCAAACTTGAAGTTCGGAATACCATAACGCATCAGACCACCAATACGGTTGTTCTTTTCGAAAACAACCACATCATGACCAACACGAGCCAATTGCTGTGCTGCAGCCATGCCTGAAGGGCCTGAACCTACAATCGCTACGCGTTTACCACTTTTATGCTTAGGAATCTGTGGCGTAATCCAGCCTTCTTCCCATCCTTTTTCAACGATCGAGAGTTCGATATTTTTAATCGAAACAGCATCACCAATCAGATTAACCGTGCACGCTTCTTCACAAGGGGCAGGACAGATGCGACCAGTGAATTCAGGAAAGTTGTTGGTGGAGTGCAATACATCCAGTGCTTCACGCCAGTTGCCATTATAAACAGCATCATTCCAGTCAGGGATAATGTTGTTAATCGGACAGCCGTTATGACAGAAGGGAATGCCACAATCCATGCAACGGGCACCTTGGGTGCTCATATCCTCCGGTAGTTTGGAGAACTCTTTAAAATGTGTAATACGATCCGCGACAGGCGCATAACTCAGATTCTCACGTGTGTATTCTTTAAATCCGGTAGCCTTACCCATTTGCAGTCTCCTTAGCTTCTGCTGTTTTTAGCGCTTCCATTTCTGCCAGTGCACGGCGGTAATCTACCGGAATAACTTTGACGAATTGACCGAGGTAGTCGCTCCAGTTATCCAAGATTCGTTTACCAACGGCAGAGTTGGTATAATGCACATGGCGTGTGATGATTGTGTTTAGAATTTTCTGATCATTTTGGCTCAGTGTATGTTTGATGTTTACCCGACCATGCGTTTCAAGGTCGGCGCCCTGATGGTCAAGTTTTTCAAGTGCATCTGCCTCAGAAGTGATTGGTTCCAGAGCAACCTGCGCCATATTGCAACGGCTTTCAAAGGTATCATCCGCATCCAGTACATAGGCGATGCCGCCAGACATTCCTGCGGCGAAGTTACGACCCGTCTCACCGAGCACTACAACAGTACCTCCGGTCATATATTCACAACCGTGATCACCAACACCTTCAACCACAGCTACAGCACCGGAGTTTCGCACTGCAAAACGTTCACCCGCTACACCATTGAAGTAACATTCACCCTCTACAGCACCGAACAGCACCGTGTTACCAACGATGATATTTTCTTCAGCAATCAGCTTGGACTCTTCCGGAGGACGAATAGCAATGCGCCCGCCTGAGAGGCCCTTACCAACGTAATCATTACCTTCACCGGCAAGATCAATGGATACTCCACGAGTCAGCCATGCACCGAGAGACTGACCTGCAGTACCCTTGGCTTTAATAGCGATGGTGTCTTGAGGTAGGCCTGCATGACCGAAACGTTTAGCCACTTCACCGGAAAGCATGGTGCCAAAACTACGATCCACATTGCAGATAGGAGTGTCGATAACCACTGGGGTTTTGTGTTCCAGTGCAGGCATGGCCTGTTCAATCAATTTGTTATCAATCAGTTTATCAAGACCATGATCCTGAGAATCTGTATGGGCAACAGATGTGCCGTTTGCATCGACCAGATGCAGGATAGGGGAGAGATCAAGACCTTCTGATTTCCAGTGTTTCACTGCTTCATTGGTATCGAGCATGTCAGCTCGACCAATCATTTCGGCAAAGGTGCGGAAACCAAGTTCAGCCATAATTTCACGAGCTTCTTCTGCCAGATACATAAAGAAGTTTACTACATCTTCTGGTTTACCTACGAATTTTTTACGTAGTTCCGGATCCTGGGTTGCAACACCAACAGGACAGGTATTCAGATGGCATTTGCGCATCATGATACAGCCTTCCGCAATGAGTGCGATAGTGCCGAATGCAACTTCGTCAGCACCAAGAAGGGCAGCAATCACTACATCGCGGCCTGTACGCATCTGGCCATCCGCTTGCAGGACAGTGCGGCCACGCAGACGATTGAGAACCAGGGTCTGCTGCGTTTCAGCTAATCCCAACTCCCAGGCAGAACCCGCATGTTTAATGGACGTTAATGGTGATGCCCCCGTACCACCATCGTGTCCGGCAACCACAACATGGTCGGCATGTGCTTTCACCACACCTGCGGCAACGGTTCCAACGCCGATTTCCGATACCAGTTTCACCGAAATATCTGCGCGTGGATTGGTGTTTTTCAGATCGAAGATCAGCTGTGCCAGATCTTCAATGGAATAAATATCATGATGTGGTGGTGGGGAAATCAGGCCAACACCCGGTGTAGAGTGACGTACACGGCCAATGCGCTGATCCACTTTGTGACCAGGCAGCTGTCCGCCTTCACCCGGTTTTGCACCTTGAGCCATCTTGATCTGAATCTGATCAGCGTTGGCAAGATATTCTGCAGTTACGCCGAAACGACCCGATGCAACCTGCTTGATAGCAGAGCGCATAGAGTCACCATTTTCCATCGGTGTGAAACGCGCTGTTTCTTCACCGCCTTCACCGGTATTGGACTTACCACCAATACGGTTCATGGCGATGGCCAGCGTACTATGCGCTTCATGGGAGATAGAGCCGAAACTCATCGCACCGGTTGCAAAGCGTTTTACAATAGAAGTAGCAGGTTCAACTTCTGCAAGGGGAATGGCATTGCCACCTTTGAATTTGAACAGACCACGCAGCGTTTTCAGTTTGCCGGCCTGATTGTTTATTTCATCGGCATATTCTTTATAAAGTGTGTAGTTGGATGTGCGTACAGCATGCTGAACTTTCGCAATCGCACCCGGTGTTAAGGTGTGTTCATCACCACGGACGCGCCATGCATATTCACCACCAACATCGAGAGCGTTTTTATAGATCATAACACCACGGAATGCATCGATATGACGTTGTGTCGCTTCCTGGGCAACCTGGGCAAGGCCCGCGCCTTCGATTTGTGTTGCCGTGCCTGTGAAGTATTTATCTACAAATTCAGAAGCCAGACCAACCGCTTCAAAGATCTGCGCGCCACAGTATGACTGGTAGGTGGAGATGCCCATTTTGGACATGACTTTGAACAGCCCTTTGCCAATGGCTTTGATGTAACGGGATTCGATCTCTTTGCTACTCAGGTCATCAGGCAGTTGACCCTGACGTTTCATGTCTACCAATGTTTCAAAAGCAAGATAGGGATTGACTGCTTCAGCACCAAATCCAGCCAGACATGCAAAATGATGAATTTCACGTGCAGAACCAGTTTCAATGACCAGTCCTGTTTCAGTTCTCAGACCAGTACGAATCAGGTGGTGATGAACAGAAGATGTAGCCAGCAAAGCTGGAATAGCAACATTCTCTGCATTCATGGCACGATCAGAGAGAATGATAATATTATAGTGATCACGGACAGCCTGCTCTGCTTGTTGGCATAGCTCATTGATGGCTGTTTCCATGCCGCAAGTATCCTGATCCACTGCATAACAGGTTGACAGGGTAATGGTGCGGAAACGGTTGTCAGTGTACTGATCAATATGACGAATCTTCTCAACGTCAACATTGGAGAGAATGGGCTGATGCGCTTCGAGTCTGAGTTGTGGTTCGCTCTCTTCCAGTCCCAACAGGTTAGGGCGCGGACCAATGATGGAGGTCAGGCTCATCACCATCTCTTCACGGATAGGATCGATTGGCGGGTTGGTTACCTGTGCAAAGAGTTGGCGGAAGTAATTATATAATGGCTTGGCTCGATTGGAGAGTACAGCCAGCGGGCTATCATTCCCCATTGATCCCGTACCTTCCTGACCGGAAACGGCCATCGGTGTCATTAGAAATTTAATATCTTCCTGTGTGTAACCGAAGGACTGCTGGCGATGCAGCATTGTGTCATGATCGGGAGCCTGAGGAGCCACTTCTTCAGGCAAATTTTCAAGCTGAATCTGGGTTTTAGCCAGCCATTCCTGATACGGTTTAGCTTTAGAAAGCTGTGTTTTGATCTCAGCATCATCAATGATGCGACCTTCTTCGAGATCAATCAGTAGCATTTTACCAGGCTGCAGACGCCATTTCTTGATGATTTTCTCTTCTGGAATATCCAGCACACCCATTTCTGATGCACCCAGCACCAAATCATCTTCTGTAACGAGATAACGGGTAGGGCGCAGACCGTTTCGATCCAGTGTTGCACCGATCTGACGGCCATCGGTAAATGCTACGGCCGCTGGACCATCCCATGGTTCCATCAATGCTGCATTATGCTCGTAAAACGCACGACGCATCTCATCCATCTGTTTGTTGCCAGACCAAGCTTCAGGGATCATCAGCATGGCGGCATGAGCGAGTGAATAACCACCCGCTACAAGCAATTCGAGTGCATTATCGAAACATGCGGTATCAGACTGACCCTCAGCACTGATTGGCCACAGTTTAACCAGATCATCACCGAGCAGTTCAGATTGCATCGACTGACGACGGGCATTCATCCAGTTGATGTTGCCACGTACGGTGTTGATCTCACCATTATGCGCCATCATGCGGAATGGATGTGCCAGCTCCCATGAAGGGAAGGTGTTTGTGGAAAAACGCTGATGTACCAGCGCCAGCGCAGAGGTCATACGGGCATCGCGCAGATCTTCATAATACGGCGAAACCTGATGCGAGTGGAACATGCCTTTATATACAATAGTACGGCTGGAAAGGGATGCGGTATAGAAGTTAGCAGCGCCATCACGAGCGAGGGCCGTAACCGCGTTGCTGGCTACTTTACGAATCACAAACAGTTTGCGTTCAAAGGCATCCTGGTCTGCACAGTTATCACCTTTAGCAATAAACAGCTGGCGGATCACGGGTTCACATGCACATACACTTTCCGGCAAGTCGGCACGGATTGCGTCGGTTGGCACATCGCGCCAGCCCAGCAGTACTTGATCTTCATCCGTGACTGCTTTTTCATAAATGTCCTGACAGGATTGACGATAACTCTCATCCTGTGGAAGGAAGATCATGCCTACACCATATGTGCCGACGGCAGGCAGATCGAAGCCGGAATCAGCAGTGACTGCTTCGAAAAACTGATGAGGGATTTGTAGTAAAATACCTGCACCATCACCTTCGCGCGGGTCAGCACCTGCTGCACCTCGATGGGTTAGGCGTTCAAGAATTTCCAAACCTTTTTCAACAATATCATGGCTTTTCTCATTCTTAATATGGGCAACAAAACCAACACCACATGCATCATGCTCATGCTTCGGGTCATATAAGCCCTGCTTGGCTGGCTTGCGACTAACATCTGATAAACGACTCATCTAATCTATCCTCATTGGTTCCTGACACCGAGGGAAAATGAACACTCGTGTGGCTGAACATGTTTGCCTGAAGGCATTAAAACGTATAAATCACTCTCCCCAGAGCGAAAAGGGGCGCGCAGACTAGCGAAAGTGAAGAGATTTCTCCACTGATGATTGCTCTTTTTTGTCCTGTCAGGTTTAAATTAAAGTGTGATGTCGAAACTAAGGGTATTAAAGGGGGATCTCCCCGCGTTCGTTAATCGTTTGCCTGCAACAAATATAGCTAAAGTGTACCGTGTCTAGAGTTTGAGTTTTAGGCATTAAGGTATGATGCTGGTTTTTCAACACTGTCGTCAGGAACGCATCTGTTTGGCCATAATACGCATACCAATGGCTCTTGGAATGGTTTTTTGCATGACGTATAGAAGTTTATGTCGCCAGCCGGGAATACAATAACCGCCGCCCTGGTCCAGTGTATTCAAGGCTGCATCGATGATGATGGGAATGGGGGTGCGGAAAAAACTCCCCGTACTGTTTGGCATGCCTGATATTTCGCGAAAGCCCGTTGGGGATGGTCCTGGAGCAAGTGTGACAATGCGGATTTTATTTCTCAACTCTGTGCGTAAGGCTTCACTCCAGTATGTTAAACCTGCTTTGGCTGCGGCATAAGTGCTCATATAGGGTAGGGGGTATTCACCCGCTAATGATGACACATTGATGATAAATCCTTTGTTTTTTAATAAACAGGGTAACAGCGCATGTGCCAGGGCGATGGGAGCTTTTAGATCGGTTTTAAGGACATCGATTTGTGGCACTATGCCTGTTTGTTCAAATCCACCCCAGATGCCAAAGCCAGCATTATTGACCAGGCCGATTAGTGTTTTGTTTTCAAATGTATTTAGTAGTGTTGCTAGTCCATGTTTGAGGTTGAGGTCTGCATGTACAATGCAGTGGCGGTCAGGATGTTTGAGTGCGTTCATAGTCATTTGCAAACGTGCTTTATCGCGCCCATGCAATATGAGATCGTAACCTGATTGCTCCAGTTGTTTGGCAAACTCCAGACCAAATCCACCGGATGCTCCGGTGATGAGTACCGTGTTAGCTTTTTCATTTCCAATCATGTCGGTTTGTTCCGTGGTTTCAGGCATAATTTAACGGCAACATGGTCATCTTATGTTGTTTGAAGCTGGCGATTTCTTTGACTCCAAAGGATACCAGAGTCTTTAAACAAGCATCCATACCATGACCCACCTCGGTGGGTGAGTGGGCATCAGAACCATAAGAGAAAGGGATGCCGAGTGCTGCTGCGCGTTTTACAATGCGCGGATGGGGGTACATTTCACCCACTGGTTTACGCAAACCGGCTGAACTGATTTCCAGCGCAGCGCCGGATGTTAACACGGCTTGTAACATCGACTCTTCCGATGATTGAACACGTTTGTCATTCAGGTCTGCGCGATGACCGAATTTTTTAATAAGATCAGGGTGCCCGATAATATCAAACAGGCCGGTTTGAGCCGATTGGGTAACCAGCTCAAAATAGGCGCAATATGCATCTTCAATCTTCCACGTGTCCCAAATTTGAATGCAATCGGGGTTATCAAAACCCCAGTCCTTAATATAATGTACTGAACCGATCACGTAATCCCAGTTGTAGGCTGCAATCATCTCTTCAACATAGCTTTCTGTGCCGGGGTGGTAGTCAGCTTCAAGGCCAACCCGAATGGTTAATTGGTCGGCAAGTGCATCGCGGGTGATTTCAATCTCTTTCAAATAAGAGGGCAGTTCAGCACTGTCCATGCGCCAGGCTTTGTCGAAATCATCCGGCATAGGGGAGTGATCAGACATGCCAATCTCTTTCAGTCCGTATTGGATTGCCGCCTCGGCGTACTCGCGCACGCTACCGGTAGCGTGATTGCAGCGGGGCGTGTGCATGTGGTAGTCGGGAACAGGATTGAATTTCATAGGCCAAGTCTAAAGCAGGAAGTGATCACTGCAACGTATTCAAAGCAGAATCATATCACATAAAATTAAATCGAAGAAAAGCGGTTGACAGCGGCTCTGAAATTGTGACACTTCGCGCCGCAACAGGAGAATATTCTCCTTGCAGATGCGCCTATAGCTCAGTTGGTAGAGTAGCGGACTTTTAATCCGTGGGCCGATGGTTCGAGTCCATCTGGGCGCACCATATAAATCAAGGAGTTACGAGAAATCGTAGCTCCTTTTTTTTATGTTATTTCTTTAATGACGTCACAACACAGAGCTGGGGCGGGTACAGTAGCGAAATGAAGTTTCTTACAGCAACAATAGAGACTGCTTGGATATGTAAATAATTTCATTGTATGTGCCGTGTTGGTGATGAATATGCGAGCCTGATAGCTATATCTTTCTATTGGTGTTAATGACCTGTTGCGCTATGATGCCGACCTTTCTTTTGCAGGAGGTAGTGTTCGATGAGCGGTGTCAATAACAACGGTGGCTTCAATGCCAATAAGCAGTTACAAGAAGGTTTGACCTTTGATGATGTACTGCTGGTGCCACAAGCAAGTAGTGTGATGCCTAGATCTGCTGATATTACTGCTCAGTTTACCCGCAATATTCGTCTGAATATTCCCGTTGCTTCTGCTGCCATGGATACGGTTACCGAATCAGGTACAGCCATTGCATTGGCGCAGGAAGGTGGCATTGGTGTGATTCATAAGAATCTCACTATAGAAGAGCAGGCTGCAGAAGTACGTCGTGTAAAACGTTACGAAGCCGGTGTTGTGCAAGAGCCATTAACTGTATCTCCGGAAACTACGCTGGATGAAGTGCGTGATTTGGCATATGAAAATGGTTTTTCCGGTTTTCCTGTAGTGGATGGTGAAGGCAAAGTATGTGGCATTATTACCAATCGTGATATCCGTTTTGAGGAAAATTCGAGCAAAAATGTTGCCGATATGATGACTCCGAAAGATAAGCTGGTATCAGTTCAGCATGGTGTGGATCTGGATGCTTGTAAGGAGCTGTTTCGTCATCATCGTATCGAAAAACTACCTGTTATTGATGACGAAGGTCGTCTGACAGGCATGATCACAGTGCGCGATATTGAAAAGTCGAAGGCGTTTCCGAATGCCGTACGTGATGATTTGGGTCGATTGCTGGTGGCTGCAGCGATTGGTGTGGGCGGAAAGGAGATGGATCGTTTCGACGCTCTGTTTGCCGCTGGTGTTGATGCTGTTATTGTTGATACAGCGCATGGTCACTCACAAGCTGTGATTGATCAGGTGCGTGAAATCAAACGTCTGCATGGTGATAAGATTCAAGTTGTCGGTGGTAATGTAGCAACAGCAGAGGCCGTACGTGATCTGGCTGCAGCTGGTGCTGATGCTGTGAAGGTGGGTATTGGCCCCGGTTCAATCTGTACCACACGTATTGTTGCAGGCGTGGGTGTGCCGCAATTAACAGCAGTGATGCAATGTGCTCAAGCAGGGCGGGAAGCTGGCATTCCAATTATTGCCGATGGCGGTATAAAATTTTCTGGTGACTTTGCCAAAGCGATGGCGGCGGGAGCTGGCACCTGCATGTTCGGTTCCATGCTTGCTGGTACTGAAGAAGCACCGGGCGCAAAAATTCTCTATCAGGGTAGAACATATAAAGCCTATCGTGGAATGGGTTCGATCGGTGCAATGAAGCAGGGTAGTAAAGATCGTTATTTCCAGGGTGATGTGGATGAAGCGATGAAACTGGTACCGGAAGGTATTGAAGGGCGCGTCGCTTATAAAGGGCCTGTTGGCGATATCCTGCATCAACTGATTGGTGGTTTAAGAGCGGCCATGGGTTATAGCGGAGCAGCCAGTATTCCTGATCTGCATACACGAGCACAGTTTGTACGTATTACAGGTGCCGGTTTGCGTGAATCGCATGTGCACGATGTAACTATCACTGAAGAAGCGCCAAATTACCGGATGGATTCTTAAAAAGATAAACTACAAAGGCACTAAGATTTCTGGTTTTACTTTGTGCCTTTGCCCCCAGGGGATTTCTCTTTCGCAAGCGAAATTCACCTGATGATTTTGTAGTGAGTTAATAAAACGATATGGATAAAATTTTAATTCTTGATTTTGGATCGCAATATTCGCAGTTGATTGCCAGGCGAGTGCGTGAATCGGAAGTCTTTTCTGAACTACATCCCTGGGACATGAGTGCAGATGATATCAAGGCATTTGAACCAAGTGGTATCATTCTATCCGGTGGCCCGAACTCTGTGTATGATGAAGAAACGCCGTTAGCACCATCCATCGTATTTGAACTGGGCGTGCCTGTGTTAGGAATCTGCTACGGCATGCAGACCATGGCATCACAGCTTGGTGGTTCAGTTGAGACGGGGTTAGCACGTGAATTCGGTTATGCCGAAATTCAGCCGTGTGCTGACTCGGCTCTATTGCACGGTATTGAAGATAAAGCAGATGGAACACTGGATGTCTGGATGAGCCATGGTGATAAAGTCACTGCTCTGCCAGAAGGTTTTAAGGTCATTTGTTATAATGATTCTACACCAATCGCCGGCATGGCTGATGAACAGCGCCATTTCTACGCGCTACAATTTCATCCGGAAGTGACCCATACCCATCAGGGTAAAGCGATGCTTTCACGTTTTGTACATGATATCTGTGGTTGTGATCGTTTATGGACCATGCCGCACTATATTGATGAAGCCGTGGCGCACATTCGCGAACAAGTTGGTGATGAATCCGTGATTCTTGGCCTTTCCGGTGGTGTTGATTCATCTGTTGCCGCAGCTCTCTTGCAGCGTGCTATTGGTGATCAACTGACCTGTATCTTTGTTGATAATGGTCTATTGCGCCTGAATGAGTCAGAGCAGGTGATGCAGATGTTTGCCGGTAACCTCGGTGTGAATGTTGATCGCGTGGATGCATCGGAAGCCTTTTTAGGGCATCTGGAAGGTGTTACAGATCCAGAAGCCAAACGTAAAATTATCGGTCGTGAATTTGTTGAAGTGTTCCAGGCAGAAGCTGAACGCATGCCCAATGCAAAATGGCTGGCACAGGGTACAATCTATCCTGATGTGATCGAATCTGCCGGTTCTAAAACTGGTAAAGCCCATAACATTAAGAGTCATCATAATGTAGGTGGTTTGCCTGATACCCTGCATTTGAAATTGCTGGAACCATTGCGTGAACTGTTTAAAGATGAAGTGCGTGAGCTGGGTGTTGCTTTGGGTTTGCCACGTGAAATGGTTTATCGTCATCCGTTCCCTGGCCCTGGTTTGGGAGTTCGCATCCTTGGTGAAGTCAAAAAAGAGTATGCTGATCTATTGCGTCAGGCTGATGCAATCTTCATTGAAGAACTGGTGCAGTCGGGTTGGTATGACAAGACATCACAAGCATTTGTAGTGTTTTTGCCAGTCAAATCTGTTGGCGTGATGGGTGATGGGCGTACCTATGAATGGGTGGTGGCGCTGCGTGCTGTACAAACACAGGATTTCATGACTGCACATTGGGCGGAGCTACCACATGCCTTACTGGGCAAAGTATCCAATCGTATCATTAATGAAGTGCGCGGTATTAATCGTGTGGTTTATGATGTGTCCGGCAAACCACCTGCTACTATTGAGTGGGAATAATTGAACGTTAAATAAAGTTGTCAGTTTATTATGAATATATTGAGAAATAGGAGAGAATAGATAATGAAGAAGATCATGATTGTTGCCTGCATGGCAATGTTGGCTGCTTGTAGTAATAAAGCAGAAGCACCAAAAGCACCTGTGTTGTCGTTGGATAACGATAAAGCAAAATTGAGTTATGCCATTGGTATGGATATTGGCCAGTCTCTGGAGACGCTCAAAGCGGATTTAGACCGTGCGTTGTTAGTCGCTGCGATTAATGATCGCCTTGATGGAGTCGAATCTAAACTATCAAAGGAAGATGCTGGAAAAGTAAAACAGGCATTTTTTAAAGCACAGTCAGAGAAGCTTGCCGCGGAAAAGAAAGTAGCAGCTGAAAAGAATATTACTGCAGGAAAAGCTTTTTTGCTTGAAAATGGAAAAAA
>JAUZQJ010000073.1 GCA_030951045.1 Mariprofundus sp. | reverse complement strand
CCAAGACCCACACCCACATATGGTGTGAAATCCTGTGCCTGAACGGTGGCGCTGCCTACCACCATCATTGCCGTAGCAATAAATACTCTTTTCATACTTCCTCCGAAGTCTATCTTTATAAGACTGAATAGATTTCTATTCTGTGTATAATTAAATAGCTTATAATCCGAATTTGTCAACGTGAGCCAGCGATTCACGCAAGGCATGTGTATCAATTCGTCACAGCCTCAGCCAAGTATCCCGGATCCGGTCTTGCCATCGCAAACGTGCCATTGATTGCATTGCATGGCAGCACTATCACTGTCTGGCAACCATAGTGACGGTGATTTGCTCGCATCCATTACTCTTCCCATCATCATAACAGATCGCTTGTAAATCTCTTCAGCATACAACGACCACAAGTCATACACTGGCACCCGGTTAACCTCCCCCCTCCTTTCCAACTAACCGGATGCCACTATTATCCATAACAAAAAAAAGAGGCGGCCAAAGCACCTCTCTTTTATTAGCAAGCGTGTGTCGATTTAAAGCTTGTTCAGACTTTCCAGACCAGCATTCATTTCAGTATGCTTGGCTTTCAACTCTTCGAGCTCTTCCTTCACTTTGGCAACCACGTCTGCAGGAGCATTATCACAGAATCGTGCATTGCCTAATTTACCTTCGCGCATGGCAATATCTTTATCGAGTTTGGCGATATTTTTCTCTAAACGCGCCACCTCTTCTTCAATATTGACCAAACCCGCCAGCGGCAGATAAACCGTTGCATCGGCCAGTGGTGCTACAGCAGCAGATTCCACTACAGCAGCTGCATCAAGCCAGTTAATCGATTCCAGACGCGCCAGACTTTTCATCAACTTTTCATGCCCATCCAGATCAGAACGCATTCCGGCAGCACAAGCGATTTCAGCTTCAATGCGTTTACCCGGATTCACATTCATTTCACCACGAATCGAACGAATTGCCGACACCACATCAATCACTTTGCGAATACGACGAACAGCATCGGCATCGTGATCCTCACGCGGATCATGCCAGGTCGCTGTCACCAGACGCGCATCAGCGCCATGCAGCTCCTGCCACAATGTTTCAGTGATATACGGGCAGATCGGATGCAATAACTTCAACCAGCCTTCAAGAGCAGTCAGCATTACAATGCGTGTTTCCGTTTTGGCAGCGTCATCATCGCCATACAGAGACACCTTGGCTGCTTCGACGTACCAATCGCAATAGGTACCCCAGATGAAGTTATACAGGGCCGAAGCTGCTTCATTAAAGCGATATTCCACCAGAGCCTTGTCCACTTCAGCAGCGGTGCTGTCCAGTTCCGCCAGAATCCAGCGATTCACATCCAGTTCAGGACGAAGGTTCGCATCAGGTGCTGCATCTTCACGATTCATGAATACAAAGCGTGCCGCATTCCAGATTTTATTCATGAAATTACGGTTCGACACAATGCGTTCTTCATCCAACTTCACATCGCGACCCGGAGTCGCCATATGCGCCAACGTAAAGCGCAATGCATCTGCACCATATTTGCCGGTCATCTCCAACGGATCAATCACATTACCCTTGGATTTGGACATTTTCTGGCCTTCCGAATCACGGATCAGGGCATGAATATAGATATCCTTGAATGGTACTTTGCCGGTGAATTTCATACCCATCATAATCATGCGGGCCACCCAGAAAAAGATAATATCAAATCCGGTCACCAGTACATTGGTGGGGTAAAACTGATCCATTTCAGGTGTTTCATCCGGCCAGCCCAGCGTGGAGAATGGCCACAAACCGGATGAGAACCATGTATCAAGTACATCCTCATCCTGTTTGATATTGCTTGAACCACAACCCTGACAACAGTCAGGTGTTTCACGGCTCACACTGATATGATCGCAATCGCTACAATACCAGGCAGGAATACGATGGCCCCACCACAACTGGCGTGAAATGCACCAATCCTGAATATTGCGCATCCATTCAAAATAGGTCTTTTCCCAATACTGCGGAACAAATCGAATCTCACCATCTTCCACCGCTTTAATGGCAGGCTCAGCCAGTGGTTTAATATCCACATACCATTGATCGGTCAGATACGGTTCCAGTACAGCGTGGGAACGATCACCACGACCAATCTGATGGGTATGCTCTTCGATCTTGTGCAGCAGCCCTTCTGCATCCAGATCTGCAACCACATGTTCACGTGCTTCAAACCTGTCCATGCCACGGTATTTTTCAGGCACCATCGCATCATCGAGCATATGCGCTTGCGGGGTGAGGATATTGATCAGTGGCAAATCATGGCGTTTACCCACATCGTAATCGTTAAAATCATGTGCCGGTGTGATTTTCACACAACCCGTACCAAATTCAGGATCGACATAGCTATCGGCAATCACAGGAATCGTGCGCCCGGTTAAGGGTAGAATCAATTCTTTACCTACCAGCTCTTTATAGCGTTCATCATCCGGATGCACAGCAACAGCCGCATCACCGAACATGGTTTCCGGACGCGTAGTCGCAACAATCACATGTTTGGATGGATCATCGGCATGCGGATAACACATATGCCAGAAATGACCCTTCTCCTCTTCATGCTGTACTTCCAGATCCGAAACAGCGGTTTCCAGGACCGGATCCCAGTTGACCAGACGTTTACCACGGTAAATCAGCCCTTCTTCATACAGACGTACAAACACTTCTTTCACAGAGCGGGAAAGACCTTCATCAAGGGTAAAACGTTCACGCGACCAGTCGCATGATGCACCGAGCTGTTTCAGCTGATTGACGATGGTGCCGCCGGACTCTTCTTTCCATTCCCACACACGATCAAGGAAGCGTTCACGCCCCAGGTCGCGCCGGTGTACGCCCTCTTTATCCAGCATGCGTTCAACCACCATCTGGGTGGCAATGCCGGCATGGTCGGTGCCCGGCTGCCAAAGGGTGGATTTACCCTTCAAACGCTGCCAGCGAATCAATGAATCCTGAATGGTAAAGGTAAAGGCATGGCCCATATGCAGGCTTCCGGTCACATTTGGTGGCGGAATAACGATACAATATGCATCATCCTTTTTATCTCCGGCAGCAGTGTTTGGACTGTCTGTTTGCACAGCGTTCGCCTTTGGGCTGTTTGATCCAGACTTGTTCACCTTTGGGCGAAACGCATCCGAATTCAACCACTGGTCATTAATGGCAGGTTCAACCGCCTGCGGATCATATGTTTTAGCTAGCTCTTGCTGGCTCATAAAGTGCTTCCTCGAAATTTCTAAGTCTATCAATCTATCAAAAATGTATCAGCGCATGATACGTCTAGGCTCTGCTCGGGCAACCAGTGATAATTCTACTTTGCACATTGCCAAAAACATCCTGTCTAAAAGAGCAAAACACAGACAGAAGATCATCTCAACAGGGTAATCGCATCGCCTTGCAGAGGAATTGCATCATGGGCAGGCCAGCTTTAAAGTAATCGCAAACAATATCGGCAAAGTCTTCCTGCTCAATCAAGGCCGGAGCTATATCACTGATGGCGATAAAGTCCTTACGCCTGAGATCCTCAATCATGGCATGATCCTTAGGAAACCCGCGCGGAGCAGTTTTGAGACTATCCCCTGCCAGTGCAAACCAGCGGCTGAACTGTGCTTCATCGCGTGCATCATACCATGCCTGTGGACGATCAATGATGGATTGACGAATCAATGCCAGCGAGTCCGATGGCGGATGCCAGGTGCCCACGCCAACAAAACATGAGGCGCTGCTGATATGGACATAGAAACCAGGTGCATGCACATCCTTGCCCACTTCATGACGGAACTGAATACCAATATTGGTTTTGTACGGTGTTTTATCTTTGCCAAAACGGGTGTCGCGATGCACACGCATAAGTGAGCCACCCATTTTTCGATTATCTGATCTAAAGTGCGGCGCAAACGCCGGTAATTGCTCTCCAACGGCTTCAATAAAGGCCAAGGCCGGTGATCTCACATGATTTTCATAGTCCTGCTTATGATCAGCAAACCACTCTCGTGTATTATTATCTGCCAGCTCTGCTAAAAAAGAAAATGTATCGGCTTTGAAATGATTCATAACTGCTCAATCCCCATCAGCGACCACCGAAATCCGTAGCATATTGATTAATCCATTCACAAGCAGACTCTTCTGCAGATAGATTTCGTCCCTCTTTGAGAGCCTTTTGACGATAACCTTCAATATGGCACACCTGCTCCACCATTCGTGCGCGAAAGCGACTATCCTCATCAAGAAATTTCACACCAATTTCAAAACCCTCACCTTTCACCTGTCGCCAACAAACCACACAGGCCGCTTCAAAAGGAGGCTGCACATTTGGCACATTGATCATTAAGATCGTGCCATCTTCAAATGCAACATTAGTCTGAAAGGCCACCCCTCCTTCTCCAACGTCAGACATGGATAGATATTTCAGCTCCTTATCCGATTGTAAAAACACATGAATGGGCACATCCACAGGGTGACGAATAAACGCTCTGCGTTCATCACTCATATCAACCTCCCTTACCCAAATAAGTAGGTTCAAAACCCATCTGCCTATAGGTACGAAAGCGTTCTCGTGAAGCCTGTTTCAACTGTTCATCCCAGCCATCCACAAAATCTACAAGGTGTGTAAAACCCGACACATCCGGCGGCACTTCCAAACCGCCGTTCACTAACACCGCTGGTTGGTTATCTCGATGAATGTTTGTTGATAACAGGATAGGCTGCTGGCTGTTCGTTTGTACATCATCAGAGACAATAGCATGGGCAAGAAATGATTCGGGATGAATCGTCCACAACCGTTCATCCAGTTGCGCTGCAAAAGCATCATCCGGGCAGAGAATCAACAGATGCGGAGTCAAGCGAGCACGCCTGAGCAATAATTTACAAATACCCTCAATCCGATCAGGCATCTCCAGCAGTTCAAAATGTACTTTTACTTCATTATCTTTAGCCAAGTTTGCCCTTCCATACATGCATCAGAACAAACAATGCTGCTACCGGCATAATAAGTGCCAACGGTTGTGCCGTCGAGGGTTGCATATGATACCCCAGCCCCAAAACGGCAGCTTGTACGGCAACAATAAAACCCGGAATTTTCCAGCCCCATTGGGACTCCTGCCATGATTCCACAGGCCAGGATTTCGACCATGTCCAAAACAGCCACATCGTAGCGATTCCAATTGATAATCCCACCGTAACATCGACAGGAAAATGTACGCCCCCATAAATGCGACCAATCGCTGCCAGTACAAACAATGCTGCAACGGCCCAACTTTTCCAATCAGATCGCGACCAGATCAGAAAGGCCAACAACACCATGACACCATCGGAAGTGGAGTGACCGGATGGGAAACTATGGCTGGTCAGACTGTGTCCCAGCACATGTACATGATCCAATACAGCAGGCGGGCGTGGCATATCAAACAGACGTTTCAGCAGCTGTGCCAGCAGCCCTGAAACAATAAAAGCCCCCATCGATGCGATACCAAGCCGCAAATGAAACAACATCACAAGCGAACAGAGCAGTGAAATC
>JAUZQJ010000072.1 GCA_030951045.1 Mariprofundus sp. | reverse complement strand
TCCCGTGGTTTTAATGGACGTTTTGCCAACAAGCTGCTGGTACAGATTGACGGACGCACCGTTTACACGCCCTCTTTTTCCGGTGTCTATTGGGATGATCAGGATACTATACTGGAGGATATTGAGCGCATCGAGGTGATTCGCGGCCCCGGCGCCACCCTGTGGGGCAGCAATGCCGTCAACGGTATTATCAATATCATCACCAAACAGAGCATCGATGCCCAGGGCGGCCTGCTGGTGGCCGGCGGCGGCAGCTTTGAACATGGCTTTGGCTCACTGCGCTATGGCGGGGAGTTGGAAAATCTCGGTTACGGCCGCGCCTATCTGAAATACCACAAGCAGGCTAATGCCAGGGATTTTCTGACCAACGCCAGAGCCGGTGATAGCTGGAATAGCCTGCGTGGCGGTTTCCGCATCGATAGTGACCTGGACAATAATGATAGTCTGACCCTGCAGGGTGATATCTATCATAACCGCGAAAATCAGTTGATTGCCCAACTCTGGCAGACAGCCCCGCCCTATATGGCATCGGTGGCGGATAACTTCAGCACCTCCGGCTGGAATACACTGGCGCGCTGGAAGCATCAACTGAGCGGATATGATGCCACCACCCTGCAGCTCTATTATGATTACAATAAACGTGATGAGGTGTTTGTCGGCCAACAACACCAAACCCTGGATGTCGATTTTCAACATCGGTTTGGGCTCGGCGACTGGCAGCAGATTATCTGGGGAGCAGGCTACCGCCATCTGCGCGAGCATGTGCGCGGCACCTTTGCCGTTTCCCTGCCCTCAAGCGTTCCTGCCAACACCCTGGTCAGCGGCTTTATACAGGATGATATCAAGCTGGGTTCTGAGGCTCTGCATCTGGTGCTCGGCTCCAAATTCGAGCGTAACGATTTTACCGACTGGGAGATACAACCCAGTGCCCGCCTGATCTGGACGGCCAGTGAGACGCAAACCCTCTGGACTGCTATCTCCCGTGCTGCACGCACGCCATCGCGGGTGGAGATCTACGGCCAGGCCGTCGTCGGAGTGGTGCCACCGGTACCACCGATCCCCGCTATACCCGTTACTGTCGTTGGCAATCCCGCGATGCAGGCGGAGAAACTCACCGCTTACGAACTGGGTTACCGCTTTCAGCCCACGGACAGTCTGAATATCGATCTGGCCGCTTTTTATAATGACTATCATCAACTGCGCACCTTCGAGGCGAATCCTGTCAACCCCACCCTCATCACCATGGGCAATAATCTCAAAGGCCATACCTACGGCGTTGAACTGGCTGCCGACTGGCAGGCGCTGGACTGGTGGCAGTTGCGGCTGGCCTACAGCAATTTGAACATCAAACTGAAGTTGCAGGGAGCGAGTACGGATACGAAGTCACTGATGACGGGTATGGGCTCCAGCCCCAAGCACCAGGTTTCGCTGCGCTCGAACATGAGTTTGGCTAACCATGTCGAACTGGATCTATGGGGACGTTATAATTCACGATTAGCTCATCCCAGCCAGGATTCAGTAGTCAAAACGGTACAGTCGGTCAAGGCTTATGGTGAGCTGGATATACGACTTTCATGGCGTCCGAGCCGGGAGCTGGAGCTCTCACTCACGGGGCAAAACCTGCTGCATAAGCAGCATCTCGAATTTATTCAGGAGTCGTTTATTCGCCCGACAGCGATTGAGCGCTCCGTGTACGGTCAGGTCAGACTGCAGTTTTAAGTGATGAAACAGGCAAATATGTCCGATCCTCCACCACAAGCAGAGAGAGCATGGCTGGCACTGCTCTGCTACCCTGCCCTGCTGCTGTTATTACTCATGCCGCTGGCATCAAGCGCTACTGCAGCTGACACACAGGAAGATGAGCTGAAGGCTGCGCTGATCTATAAACTCACCCGTTTCATCAGCTGGCCGTTGCAAGCCGAGGGTGAAGATCTGAATATATGCGTCACAGGCGAGCATCCACTGGGTGGCGCCCTGGAAGAGATCAGGAGTAAACGGAGCAATGACCGGACCATACGGATTCAATACCTGTCACCGCATGAGTCTCTGGATGGCTGCCAATTGCTATTTCTGAGCAACGATAGCCCAGATAGCGTGTCTGATATGGTAACGCGTTTGGGAGACAGACCCATAGTAAGCCTCAGTGATAGCCACAGCTTTGCCAAAAAGGGGGGCATGATTGAGATTACCCGGCGCAATCATCGCTATAGTTTCACGATTAATATGCAAAGCGTTACCCAATCCGGCGTAAAGATTGCCGCGCCGCTATTGCAGATCTCAAAGCTGATCCGGAGTGAACCATGAACGCCACAAACAGCAGAACAACGGGCAGCCGCACGATTGCAAACAAGCTGCGCACGATGGTGATGTTAATCAGTGGCATGGCGCTGGGGCTGGTCACGGTGGCTTTTATCATCGGTCAGGCCATTATCTATCATGATGCCCTGGTCAGTCGCGTGCAGAGTATGGCCCAGATTATCGGCATCAACAGCTCGGCAGCCTTGAGTTTTGATGATCGCGATACCGCAGCTACCCTGTTAACCGCCCTGAAGGGTGAGGAGGATATCGGTCAGGCCACCATCTATAATGAACAGGGCAAGCTATTTGCGCGCTATAGCAATGCACTGGTGATGATAGACAAGCCTGCTCTGGCAAACGACGACGCTCACATCATGCCCGTTTATATCCGTG
>JAUZQJ010000071.1 GCA_030951045.1 Mariprofundus sp. | reverse complement strand
GCATTAGCGGATATGGACCTGGATACAATGGAAATACTGTATGAAGAAGTTAAAGTGAGTATGCAATAAAATAACATATAAAAGAACATATTGCTAAATATAAACAAATAGTTATATGATATATATAAGGAATTACATCATGGCAAGCAAAGACGGAAACAACAGTGATAATATACTACAGGAGTTACAAGTTCAGGTGCCTGAGGATGTACAGCGTGGCACGTATGCCAATCATTTCATTGCCAGCCATACACCTGAGGAATTCATTCTTGATTTTATTCTTACTAGCCCCCCTGCTGCTGTTGTGAACGCGCGCGTTGTGGTTACGCCCGCCCATGCAAAACGCATTGCCGCAGCACTGCTTGAAAATGTTTCGCGTTATGAGGCGGTGTTTGGGGAAATATCTACCGTAACGCCTGTTACAAAACCGGATCAGGAATTGACACATTAGTAAGTTATTTGAAGGAAGTGTTGATTTCTGCTTTACCTGCGTCAGTCAGCAGTGATACTTAAGCGCTTATGAAGTGGACAATTTCTAATCAGTTAACCTTGGGGCGCGTTGTGCTTATCCCTGTGTTAATCGCCGTGTTTTACCTGGCGACTCCACTGGCTTACTGGGTATCAGCGATTGTCTTCTCATTGGCTGCGTTTACGGATTGGTTAGATGGTTATCTTGCTCGCACGCGTGGTGAAGAAACTGCCTTCGGTAAATTCCTTGATCCCGTTGCTGATAAATTATTGGTTGCAACAGCCCTGGTGATGCTGGTCTCTGCAGATATGGCTCCTGCTATTCTGGCCGTGATCATCATTGGCCGCGAAATCACTATTGGTGCACTGCGTGAATGGCTTGCTCAGAGAGCTTCTGTGATTGTGCATGTTTCGCAAATGGCTAAGTGGAAAACAGCCATTCAAATGTTAGCGATTGTACTGCTACTACTGCACGTTGATGTGATGGGATTCTCCATGCATGAAACAGGACTGGTGCTGTTATGGTTAGCGGCCGTACTTACCCTATGGTCTGGTTATGAATACATTCGTGATGCATGGCCTGAATTAAAGGATGGATCGTTAGATTCCTCTTCTGAATAAGGAGTTCGGTTAGAAAACTCCGATCACGGGAATCATCAATCAGCGGAACTTACAATCGCGACTGAATAAGTTCTTCAATCTCTTTTGGTGTCAATGTAATTGGATTACCTGCCATACTTCCAGCACTGATATTGGCTATGATTTTAGGCATATCTGATACTGTAACTCCATACGATGAAAGCCTTGGCATCTTCAATATATTACTCCAGGACTTGAGCAGCTCCAACAAAGCCTGAAGTGCAGTTTGATCATCTAATCCAACTTGCGATGTCATTAAGCGCCCTACCTGAGCATATTTTTTCAATGTTAAATTATCCTGCTCACGCTGCACCATGGCATTGATATTCGTTCGTGTAGCTTCATATAATAAACTACCGCAAACCACGCCATGCGGTATGGGAAAGTAGGCTCCCAATGGTGATGCAAGACCATGCACTGAACCAAGTCCTGCATTGGCCAGCGTTACACCGGATATGGAAGATGCATAGAGCATAGATGCACGCGCTTCTATATTTTCGCCATGCTGTACCGCATTGAGCAAACCTTTACGAATATGCTGCAACCCACTCAGGGCAAGTGCATCGGTCATCGGATTCGCATTTTTTGATACAAACGATTCCAGCAACTGTGTGAATGCATCCATACCGCAAGCGGCAGTTACAGCAGCCGGGCAGTTAAGCGTTAATTCAGGATCAAGAATAATATGTTTCGGAACCAGATCTTCATGACGAAATGACTTTTTATAACCATCTTCTGCCACTTCAGATAGCACGGCATTCTTACTCGTTTCACCACCGGTGCCAGCCGTCGTAGGCAGCGCAATAAAAGGAGTGGAAGGGCCGTTATATGTTTTTCCCCGCCCTACTCCTTCCAGATATTCCATCACTGAATCACCGCTGGGCAACAGACCTGCAATTGCCTTAGCAGCATCAACAGTGCTACCACCACCAATTGCAATCACACAAGCCGGTGCAAAAGCATGGTGATAGCTGACTGCAGCATCGACGAGTGCTGGAGATGGTTCGCTATCCACCTTGATACGGAGAACATCACAATCAGCTTGCAAAGATAATAATATCTCCTGGCAATATTCAGAATGATCAAAGGATGAAGCTCCGGTTACCAGCAATATTTTTTTTCCATATTGCATGGCAATACCGGGCAGGATATGTCGTTTACCAGCACCAAAATGGATGTGTGGTGTAGAAGCCATAAAGAAGGAATTAATCATTTTTGAAATATAACATTCTCACTTCTCAGAGACCATTGTCAGAAGGTTCAATAAGTGATTTTTTTATTGACGTAAGATTATCCTCCGCTAATGTTCGCCGCGTGCACAGGGTCCCCATCGTCTAGTCGGCCTAGGACACCGCCCTTTCACGGCGGCAACACCGGTTCGAATCCGGTTGGGGACGCCAAACAAAAAAGCACTTACGGAAACGTAAGTGCTTTTTTTTATGCCCTTTTCTATGATGTTGTATAAGGTTGAACTCACATGTTGAGTGAATGCGTAAAAGAAATATAAAATGGAGCCGGCAACAGGAATCGAACCCGTGGCCTGCTGATTACAAATCAGCTGCTCTACCATCTGAGCTATGCCGGCCAAATCAATCAATTGTTGGCACGAAGCATACCCAGCAGTTATATAGACTCAAGCAATTTATTCGTTGTTTTCATATCCCTTTATCAGTCATGCAAATGGTAATAACTGATTCGCTGAAATAATCCAACAAACATAAAAGTCACCCGGAAAAGGGCTTAATGTGATTAGATTTTCAGATTAGAAAATGGAGGTCGTAAACCCCAAAACACCAACGACCATTGCCACAATTGCTATGATCTCTACTTTGGTCTGCATATCATCTATAAGTTCCGGTTCATTCATTTCAATAACCATATCAGCCTCCTGACGTTGATTTACACGAAGTATGAGACCGTATAAAAGATGCCGATGTGACTTGAATCACCACGTAATAGCTCGATAAAAGAACCGTATTTATGCGAAAATGTTAGCTAAGACTGCTGATAACTCAGCTTCTCCACCCTTAAGTTGACGTTTGGAAAGGTATGCGTTCGCACCTGCTTTCGCGGCACGCTCTCGTTCATCCTCTATTGCGCGTGTTGCAATAATGATGATAGGTAATTTTTTATATTTTACGTCACGACGCAGTTGTTTGATTATTGAAATGCCATCTATATCTGGCATTTCAAGGTCTGTTACTATGAGATCATAATTATTCAGAGCAACCTGCTCAAGGGCATCAGCCCCACCCATCGCTGTATCTACTGTAAAACCCATCTTCTCAAACAGCTTTTTTTCAATGTTGAGTGCGATGCTGGAGTCATCAACAAGTAAAATATGTTGATTGAATTTAGGCTCGTCATTGTTGTTACTCTCTTGAACCATACCTACATCCGGAGCAGTGCGCCACATCTCTTTTAAGCCTATCGGCTCGATGATTAAATGCACCGTTCCGTCATTCAGGATAGTGCATCCGATCAAACCAACTGGTTTATAATGTTTTAAATATGGATCTACTTCACGAATCATGATTTCAGCAACTGCCAACACTTCATCAACAACGATCGCCAGATAACCTTCTAAATGTTCTACAACTAGAATCTGAGCTTCCTCAGCTACTTCCACAGTTTTGTTACCACCTAACGCATCGCGCAGATCAATAACAGGAACACGGTGTTCTGCAAATGTAATATATCCTTTACTAAATAGTCCTGATCCCGTTTTAATTTTCTGGCCTTTTAAGGGCATTGCCTGAACTACCAAATTGGCAATCATCGCAAAACGCTGGCTACCTATGCGGAAAAGCTTGGCTGTTTGAACAGTCAGACTTACAGGGAATGTCATGCTAAAGCGTGTGCCCTGCCCTTTTTGACTATGAATATGAATATTACCGGTTAATTCACGCATCACATCGAGGACAATAGACATGCCCATACCACGGCCAGCAAGTTCACTGACTGATTCAAATGTTGAGAAACCAGGGTGAAAAATAAGCTCAAGCAATTCAGACTCATCCATATCATCAGCTTCTGTTTGGTTGATGATTTTCTGGGCAACAGCTTTTTCCCTGATGATATTTACATCCATTCCATTGCCATCATCAGTAACATCAAGATGGATGATTTTCCCCTCTTGTCTCGCAGATATGGTGATCTGCCCCTCTTCAGGTTTGCCACGACGCAGCCGCTCATCCGGGTCTTCTATGCCATGAGCAATGGCATTGTTCATTAAATGGATGAGTGGTTCAGTCAGTGATTCAGCAGCAATCTGATCCATTTCAATAGAATCACCCATGATCAATAATTTAACGGACTTCCCACTGCGCAGAGAAAGATCGCGAACAGTGCGTGGAAATACTGAAAATACACTACTTAATGGGCTAAGCACTAGCCCTAACACTTGATCTCGCACACCATCCAATGTGGAAGATGTGCTATTTTGCTGTTGATATAAAGCAGCACTTAGCTGTTGAAGTTGGCGTAAATGACGATCCATATCTGTTTGCATCGAAGCCAACAATATTGAGGGGTGAACATCATTGGACATCTTTTTTGCTTTCATTTTTCGAAAATCACGGGCGAGACTTTGTAACTGTGATTCTATTGAATCCTCCCGGTAACGAATAGATGCCAACTCCAGGATTTGATTCGATAGCTGATTCAGTCGCCCCCGGTCAACACGCAGGAAATTGCTTACTGTTTCGCTGGATGTGCTATTGGCCTCAAAAGTAGCTTCATCAGTACGGAATTTCAGAACTGGCACGTCTTCTTTCTGATGAGCCGGTTGAACTATCTCTGATACCGGTTCAGCCGACGTATCGGGCTCCATCGCATCAACATCATTTTTATGATCAAGCGAGACTTCAATGCTTCCCATCACTGCAGCGATAAGGTTCTGAGCAACTTTTGTTTTATTTTTACGACGCCTCTTTTTCGGTAATTTCTCACCTAATGCAGTTTTTTCAACAGTATTTGAAAGCGTACCCACCTCAACTTGTTTTGCTTCAACTTGATGATTTACAGCTTCCGCTGTCACTTCGTGATTGGGTGTGGTCGTTTTGCTTGAGTCCAGATCTTTATTTAACTCTTTTCTTATTTGTGCAAAGTGCATCTGTTTCAATGTGGTGTCCAGACGAACCTCAGCATCCTGATATTCTATTCTGGATTGTAATGCATCATGCAAATCCAATAGAAATTGAACCATCGGTAAGGCATCAATATGAGCATCAATAGAAATAAATTCCAATGCATCTTCGAAAAGGTGACATAGATCTGCGACATCCTGAACGCCTAACATTTGCGCCGAACCTTTGATTGTATGCACATTTCTGCGCAGTTGGATTAAACCAGCCTCATCCAGGTTGCCCGCTTCAAGCAATAGAATTTTTTGATGGATAGTTAGTAAACGTCCTCTCGCTTCATCAAAAAAACCGGCCAGAAAGCCGCTCATATCAAATTTACTCATCAATCAGTGATTAGCTCATATTTTTCAGACTTTCTGATGCTTCAGTCAAACGTGACGATGCTTCATGGTAAGCCTGTAATTTATCATCTGAGCTATGCAACAGCTGTGAGATATGTTTCAACACATGTAGAATTTTCTTATTGCGTTCATTTTGAAGTTGAATTGCCTTCACGATCACAGCAGAAGATTGTCCATTGGTTGCAGATAAGGTTTCAATTCTATTTAACATATCTGATGTGCTCTTAATGACCTCTACATTCTTATCGAGAATAGTAATGCTTTCAGTTGTTGTTTTCTCAACACTTCCTGATGCACTGGTAACGCCTTCTATTGAAGCACGGATCTCATTCGCGTAAGCACGAATCTGTTCAGCCATACGCTGCACATCATGTGTCATAGATGATCCACCATCGATTGATGCATTTAACGCAAGTAAATTGGCCTCGTCTGCTACGTCCTGAATCTGCTCAATGGATTGAAGTACCTGATTGGCTTTATCACTGATATGTTCACTATTGGCAGTCATCGTTGAAACGCTTCCACGTACCTGATTAATGACAGTAAGTGCCGCATTAATTTCTTTCACTCCACCCCTTGCAAATGAAGATATGACAGAAGAGTTTTTTTCCAGTTTAGTCGTTGCAACAGGAATTTTTGATCCTGCAATGGTGATAAACTCAAGTCCTTTAATGACTTTATCCATAAACTTGGATTGTTGCTCAGTGATACTTGCCTGCACGCGATTGGCTTCAACAATATCTCCAGCACTCTCTACGACATTGCTTGAAGCTTTAGAAACAACTTGTGCATGCGCCAATAGTTTTCTGTTAAGAAATTCCAGCAACAGAATAATCAGCACAATAAAACCAAGCAAAATATACAGCTGCATGGTTGCCTGTTTTTCACGTTCTATCTTTTTTTGTGCTAAACCAATTTCCATTGATTTGATAATGACATCTAACTTTGATTGTGCAGAAAGAACAAGGTTTTGCGCAATCATAGCAACTTGAGATGCCTGACTAAGTGGGATTTTTTCCTCGGCAACATCCTTCGCAATACTTAGTACTTCAGTCATCATCATATTCATCTGATCAATGGATTGAAGATTCTTATCTGTAAGACTGGCAATCGTTTTAATGTTTTTATATCGATCATCAAACACCTGAATGGATGTTTTTATTTTGGCAAAGTTTTTTACGTTCGGAACCATGGTAAAGTCATTGATTGGCACCATCACATCAGAAATAGAGCCTTTGAACTGCCCAACGCGAAATTGATCATCATACACGTCCAACAAAGCCCCCATGCTTGTGTTGTCCCTGATCGATGCAAAAAAGACAATGCCTATCAACATGACAAAAAGAAGTAATGACAATATAAAATTGCGATTAGCCAATTGTTTAAGTGACACCTGATTGACAGGTTTCATTTCAGAATTTGTATTCATTCCTCTCCCCAATATTTCAATATCGAAGTGTCAAACTTGTACAGATTAAACTTCATGCAATAACGCGTTACAGTGCAGCAATTCACATCTAACTCCCTCAACCTCTATGTGACTGATACTTTCGCCATTATTATCTGCGATGGCAAGCAAGCTATGATCCACTTGTTGAATTTTCGATACCTCATCTATCCATATGCCGACATGCATCACTGCATGCCGCAAAAGTAAAATGCGCGTATGTGGTGTAACTTTTTTGTAGCAAGGAGCCAGTGAAGTGACGCTACCTGCATCAATCACACAGACAATCTGACCATGAATATTGGCCAAACCTATCATATGATCCGGCCCCATTGGCACAGGTGTTAATGGTTTTGGACGCAATATTTCTTTTATTTCAGATGAACGAACAAA
>JAUZQJ010000070.1 GCA_030951045.1 Mariprofundus sp. | reverse complement strand
ACAAAATGATAGAACCTGTCATTTTGTTATTCAAGAGTTACCAAAAAATAAGTTTAAGGGGATTAGTTTAATGGACACAGCAGGTTTTGATGTTTTTTTTCTTACCATGGGTGCTGCCATGGTGTTTGCGATGCACGCTGGATTTGCATTTTTGGAAGCAGGGACGGTACGTAAAAAGAATCAGGTGAATTCACTGGTACGTGTGATCACCGATTTCGGTTTTTCAACCATATCCTATTTCTTCATCGGTTTGCCGTGGCGTACGGTATTCACTTTTTCGCTCCGGTCTCGGAGTTGAATGTACTTGGTGGTGTGAAGAACGGTTATGAAATGGTGCATTTCTTCTTTTTGCTTACCTTTGCAGCAGCCATTGCTGCCATTATATCCGGTGGTATCACAGAGCGTGTGCGCTTCTGGCCTAACGCAATGGCGACAGTCATTATTGTGGCGACGGTCTATCCATTCTATGAAGGTATGGTCTGGGCCGGTAATTATGGTTATCAAGCCTGGTTAGCAGCCAGCTTTGGTGCTGAATTTCATGATTTTGCAGGTTCTGTCGTGGTGCATGCTATGGGAGGTTTTCTGGCTCTGGGTGCGGTGATCATGGTTGGTGCTCGCAAAGGGCGTTACAATAAAAATGGTACTGTCAATGCAATCCTGCCATCCAATATCCCATTTCTGGCATTGGGTTCATGGATTCTTTGTGTGGGCTGGTTTGGCTTTAATGTGATGAGTGCAGGCAATGCAGCAGGTGCTTCAGGTCTTGTCGCAATGAATTCATTGCTGGCCATGGTTGGTGGTTTGATCGCTGCTTTGGTGGTCGGTAAAAACGATCCGGGCTTCGTACACAATGGAGCATTAGCAGGACTGGTGGCGATTTGTGCGGGTTCTGATCTGGTGCATCCGATCGGAGCGCTGGCCATCGGTTTAGTAGCAGGCTCTGTTTTTGTGCTCGGCTTTCAATATATCCAGAATAAACTGAAAATTGATGACGTGTTGGGGGTGATTCCCTTACATGGTATTTGTGGTGCATGGGGTGGTATATCAGCAGGCATTTTTGGAACCACTGCTATGGGTGGTGCCGGAGGCGTAACCTTTATGGCGCAGCTTGTAGGAACACTGACTGGTGTAGGCATTGCGGTGTTTGCAGGCTTCGTTATTTTTGGGGCAATTCAGAAAATAATCGGCCTGCGATTGTCTGAAGAAGATGAGTATTTGGGGGCGGATCTGGCTATTCACAGTATTAGTGCCAACCCTGAAGACGATATGGCGAATCATTAATGATGCGTGTTTGTGCTTTTTTAAGCTTGATGTATAGATAAACATACAAAGCCTTCACCTTTAGTGGAGGCTTTGTTTTGCTGGATAATGTTAAGGGGATGCTGATTTATTGCATCCAGCAAGAAACATTCACCACATCCATGTGGCTCCTGGCCTATTCGCGATGCAACGCCAGCAGTGTGATGTCATCACTTTGCCGTATGCCATTAGCAAATCGATTCACGCTTCGATAAAGGAAATCGATGCAGTTACCTGCACCCTGCGGTGCCTTGTTCAGTAAGGCCATCATACCGTCTTCGCCCAGTAACTCGCCCTGCGTAGATTTGGCCTCAGTAATGCCATCGGTGTACATCAGTACTGTTTCTCCATGTTGCAGCTGTATGCTGTCATATCTGTAAGCAGCTATGTCAATAATGCCGACCGGTGGACCGGACGCTTCCAAACCGAAACGGGGTTTTCCTCCCTGTAAATAGACCGGTGGTAAATGGCCTGCATTGGCGATTTCCATGCGTCCGGAAGCAGGCTCCAGAATTATCAATGTCAATGTGACAAACATCCCCTTGCTGACTGTTTCACAAAATTTGCTGTTAAAACGGTTCAGTATATCGCAGGCATTGCCTCCAGCCATGCCCTCATAGCGCAAGTCTTTGAGCACGCGCGACATAATCAGGGCTGCCGCCACACCCTTGCCGGACACGTCACCAAGAAAATAGGCTACCCTGCCGTCCGGCAGCGGGAAGGCATCGTAAAGGTCGCCACCTACCTCAAAGGCGCTTCGACTGAAAAAGGCGCAATCATAACCTTCCACGTTAGGCGGTGAAGCAGGTAGAAAGGACTGTTGCAACTGCTTGGCAAGCTCAAGATCTCGCTCTAACAGTGACTTCTCCAGCAGGCACTGATGTATGCGAGCATTCTCAATTGCCACTGCTACCATTTTTGATAATGCATCAAGAAGGTTTAGGTCTTCCTCACTGAAATCGCCGCCAATACGGTTGATGACCTGGCATACGCCAATACATTCCTCGCCATAACAGACGGGCACACAGATCATGTTGCGGGTACAAAAACCGGTCTCTTTGTCGTAATTGGAGTTAAAACGTGGGTCGGAAAACACATCATTTTGTAGCACAGCTTGTACATGCTCGGCCGACCAGCCGGCAATGCCGGTTCCTTTTGGCACGCGATACAACTCTCTCAATTGCTCGCTGGACTCACCCAGTGCCACATGAAATACCAGATCGCCTGTCTCCGCATCCAGTAAAAACAGCGTACAGGCTTCGGACTCCATTACTTTCTGTGTCACTTCCATGATTAGCTTCAGTAAGGGGCCGAGTTGCAGCTCACTGGAGATGAGCTGGTTGACTTCCAGCGCCTTCAGCAGGTGTTTATTGCGTTTCTGGCATTTATTCAGAATGCGGATCGAATCAAGCTTATTTATCCTTGGCATATCAGTGGATACAAGGCAAAAATCCAGGTTTTGTCAATCTTGCAGCGACTTGCCATCCTGCCTGTCAGTAGCCATGGCTACGTTACGCCTCTTGCGAAGGGCTATGGTCATTCGCTGTGAGTCCTGCCTCGCCTAAAGCGCCTACCGTTGGTGCCATGAGCACTGACAGATCAATGATACCGACAATATGAGGTGGTTGGTTTACTACAAATATAAAAAATGTTTATAAATGAATACGCCTTTGCTTGAATTCATTGCTGGCGCTAGTCTGCGCGACCGTTTTAAAATAGAGATAGTTTAGAGGTAATAGCAATGCTAGCGCGTACATATTGTGGTGATTTTCGCAAAACAGATCTGAAGAAAAAGGTGCGTTTGAATGGTTGGGTAGAGACCAATCGTGACCATGGTGGCGTGATTTTCCTGGATGTACGAGATCGCTCCGGTGTTGTGCAGGTAGTAGCTCATCCTGATACGCCTGAAATGCATGTTCTGGCACATTCGATGCGCCAGCAAAATGTTATTGAAGTGGTCGGTGAAGTGATTCCTCGTTATGCTGATGCTATTAACCCTAAGCTGGCGACCGGTGAGATTGAAGTGAAAATCATCAGCATGACGCTGCTAAACAGAGCTGATACACCACCATTTGCGATTGAAGATGATTGTAATACAGGTGAACAGCATCGTCTTGAATACCGTTATCTGGATCTGCGTCGCCCTTGCATGCAGAAGAATTTGATGTTGCGCCATAAAGTTACCCATGCCGCGCGTAATTATCTGGACAGCCAGAGCTTTCTCGATGTTGAAACTCCTATTTTGAACAAATCTACCCCTGAAGGTGCACGTGATTACCTAGTACCTTCGCGTGTTTATCCGGGTTCTTTTTATGCTTTGCCACAGAGTCCGCAGCTTTTTAAACAATTGTTGATGGTTGCCGGTGTAGATCGTTATTATCAAATTGCACGCTGCTTCCGTGATGAAGATCTACGTGCTGATCGCCAGCCTGAATTTACACAGGTGGATCTGGAAATGTCGTTTGTTACACAGGACGATGTCATGGCCGTGGCTGAAGGTTTGATCCGCTCTATGTTTGAAGCGGGCATGAATACGCCTATTGAAGAAGCCTTTCCGCATATTACCTATGCTGAAGCGATGGATCGTTATGGTTTAGATCGCCCTGATGTACGTTTTGGCCTGGAACATATTGATGTCACTGACCTGATGAAAGAGGTCGATTTTAAAGTATTCAGCGATCCTGCCAACAATGGTGGGCTGGTTAAAGTGATTCGCGTGCCGAATGGTAGTAGTCAGTTGAGTCGTAAGAAAATTGATAACTACACCAAGTTTGTGTCCATTTATGGAGCCAAAGGTTTGGCCTATATCAAGGTTAATGATAAGGATGATATTCCGGGTGGCCTACAGTCTCCGATTGTGAAAAACCTCTCTGAAGATGTGTTGAAAGCACTGCTTGAGCGTTGTGAAGCAGAAAATGGCGATCTCTTGTTCTTTGGTGCTGATACCAAAGAAGTGGTGAATAATGCTTTGGGTTATTTACGTGTTGAACTGGGTAAAGATCTGGAGCTGTTTGATGTCAAATCGAATCAGTTTGTCTGGGTGGTTGATTTCCCGATGTTTGAATGGGATGCCGAGAACAAACGTCCACAAGCTCTACATCATCCGTTTACGGCGCCTTACCCTGAAGATCTGGATAAACTTGAAACAGCACCGCTTGAGATGCGTTCACAGGCCTATGATCTGGTTTGGAACGGCACGGAGATTGGTGGTGGATCTATTCGTATTCACGACACCGAAGTTCAAGCACGTGTATTGAAAGCGCTTAATATTTCTGATGAAGAAGCCAATGATAAGTTCGGCTTCCTGCTCAATGCTTTGAAATACGGTGCTCCGCCACATGGCGGTTTGGCTTTTGGTTTGGATCGTGTGTTGAGTTTGATGGTGGGTGCAGAATCTATTCGTGATGTGATTGCATTTCCTAAAACACAGCGTGCGGCTGATCCAATGTCTGATTCACCATCTGAAGTGGGTGATGCGCAGTGGAAAGAGCTGGGCTTGCGTAAACGTCCAACCATCAAAGTCACTGAGTAATCATCGACTCAGCGCTTAGCAACAGTGTTTAGATAAAAAAAGGCTCACTTACGCAGGTAAGTGGGCCTTTGTTCTGTTTGGCTGATGATTTCTAAATCATCAGATTGCTTATATGTTGATGGTGGACTTGGATACCGAATATTTTGATCGCGTTGACATCAACTAAAAATGATACGATCATACATCCATGCGTCTTATATTGTTGATACCATTGCTGTTACTGGCTTCCTGTGTGACAAAGCCACCGGCTCAGGAAATGTCCGATGCGCGCTCTGCCATCAAGATGGCACAAGAGTTGCCCGGTCAGCAACAGAATGCTGATAAGTTTTTACAAAGTGCTGAGAAAGCGTTGGAAGAAGCGGCCGCTGCTATTCAGGTGGAACGCTATGAGCGTGCCCGTAACAAAGCTTTGGAAGCCAAGCGGCATGCCCAACAGGCTGCACGTTTGAAACAGTCAAAACATAAATAACAGAAGTGAAGGCTTCATTCTTTTAACCTATTTATAGACATTCGAGGATTCATCATGGCATTTGATCATATCACTGTTCCAGAAAATGGCGAAAAAATAACCATGGGAGATGATGGCCTTCTGCAAATACCAGATCAGCCGATTGTCACATTTATTGAGGGTGATGGCACTGGGCGTGACATTTGGAGATCTTCCAGGCGCGTGCTTGATGCTGCTGTTGAGAAAGCCTATGGCGGAGCGCGTAAAATTGCCTGGATGGAAGTGTATGCAGGCGAAAAATCATGGAATATGTATGGTCAGAATGATGATGCCTGGCTACCGGATGAGACACTCGAGGCATTTAAAACGTATCTGATCGGTATGAAAGGTCCGTTGACCACTCCTATTGGCGGCGGCATCAGTTCGCTGAATGTGGCGCTGCGTCAGAAATTGGATCTCTATACCTGTCTGCGTCCGGTGAAATATTTTGAGGGTGTTCCGTCTCCGGTGAAGCGTCCAGAAGATGTCGATATGGTGATTTTCCGTGAAAATGCGGAAGATATTTATGCCGGTATTGAGTGGCAGGCCGAAACCGATGATGCGAATAAGGTGATTGCCTTTTTGCAGAATGAAATGGGTGTGAAAAATATCCGTTTCCCTGAAAGTAGCGGCATCGGTGTGAAACCGGTATCGCGTGAAGGTACGGAGCGCTTAGTGCGCGCTGCAATTCAGTATGCCATTGATCATAACCGTACTTCTGTCACGCTGGTGCATAAAGGCAACATCATGAAATTTACCGAAGGTGCGTTCCGCAACTGGGGATATGCGCTGGCTAAAGCTGAATTCGGAGCCGAAGAGATTGATGGTGGCCCATGGTGCAAGTTGCCCAATGGTATCGTGATCAAAGATTCTATTGCTGATATTACGCTCCAACAGGTGCTCACACGGGCAACTGAATTTGATGTTATTGCTACCCTGAATTTGAATGGAGATTATCTGTCGGATGCACTGGCTGCCCAGGTGGGTGGCATAGGTATCGCACCGGGAGCCAATATCAATTACCTGTCCGGTCATGCGATTTTTGAAGCAACACATGGCACTGCACCTAAATATGCGGATAAAGACATGGTCAACCCCTGTTCGGTTATCTTATCCGGTGAAATGATGCTGCGATATATGGGATGGGAAGAAGCTGCGGATCTGATTCTTAAAGGTATCAATGAAACGATTGCAGCCAAGACTGTGACCTATGATTTCCATCGTTTGATGGATGGTGCAACGAAACTCTCTACCTCAGCATATGGTGATGCAGTAATTGCAGGCATGGATCTATCGCATGTCGATCACGCCGATACGGTAGCTGATCAATATGATGAGCTGGCGGCGCGTTTTAAAGAGCAGTTTGAAACGGGAGCTGAAAGGAGTGCTGAGTTTGCTGGCATAGCGATGGAAAAAGCGCGCAAGCAACTGACTGCGGCCGGTGCCTTTTCTGAAGAGCAGGGACAGAATCTAAAAACATTCCTTGAGCGTGATCTATCTCAAATGGCCGAGACGATGCGGGATGAAGCTAAAGAAAAACTGAATCCGGCACGTGTGGGAGCAGGGGCGATGTCCTCCTTGTCAGCCCTGTTGAATATGGCTGGTAGCAGGTTTGCATCGATCGCCGAAAAAACCAAAGAGGCTATTTCATGTCGTTCCGGTGAAATCACCAGTGCGGGTACGTTGACCTGTGTGTCATGTGATCATGAACTGCATTTCAAAAAAACTGGCCGTGTGCCTCCATGCCCGAACTGTCATGCGACGACGTTTCGTAAGAGCTATTAAGGCGGTTTTTTTTAAAAATTCATTCATCTAACTTGGCATTGATGGCAGGTTCGGGCTGACTCCTTTGGTCGCAAATGCTTCATGCAGCGAGGATAGTATTACGACCGACGAGAGCTATTCGCAAAGTCAATGCTGGCATGGCCTGACCATCAAATCCACGTTAAGGTTTGCGGAGGTTACGGATCGGGGCGGCGAGCTGATGAATCAATTGTTTAAAGGTGCTTATCCGTAATCGTCGGTAGAAGATGCGATAGAGAAGTTTTGTGATGCATGTAGATGCACCTCTCCCTTTATAAGTATATTTGGAAAGCAGATGTCGGCTTATTAATTCAGTGCAAGATCCACAATCGGTGCAAGGTAAGGTTTCACCATTGGGTTATCTTGCGGATCGACGTGTTGTAACAGTTTAACGGGAATGCGCAGCTTCGTGCCTGCTTTTGGCCGCATGTTGACGCCGGGGTTGGCTGACATAATTTTTAAGGGAGAGGTGCGAAAACGTTTGCCGATGCGACCAATGCTTTCACCTTTGGCGACTTTAATAGTCATATAATCAACCGGTTTGGATGGAATATGCTGCTGTAGTTTTTTTACACGCACCTGAGATATGCGCAGCTGAATGCTCTTCGATTTACCTTTGAAATATTGATTCAGTTTGAGTTTCGGGTTGAGTCGAAAAATTTGATTTTTCGGTAGTTCCGATGCCTTCTGCAGTTGCGCGATATCGACAGGTATATGCAGTGTCATGGTTTGGGTCGCAAAGGGTTCGGGAAAAGTGATTTTACCCTGCTCATGTAGTGCAATCAGCCCAATGATATGACGAATGTATGTTTTGGTGATTGGAGGTAGTGGCATCGCTTTTAGGCCATCCTTCGGCTGCCATGGCCTGCGATCAAGGCGACGTTGAACGGCGTTGGGACCGAGATGATAGGCTGCAAAAGCCATCGGCCAGTTGCCGAAACGCTGATGTTGTAGCGTTAAATATTTGGCGGCAGCTTTTGTGCTACTGCGAATGTCACGGCGGCCATCGAAATTAGCATCACTTTTAACATGCATGTCCTTAGCTGTTTCGGGCATCAATTGCCAAAGTCCTGTAGCGCCTACCGAGGATACAACATAAGGATCATAGCTGGATTCTACGACGGGAACCATTTGCAATTCTGAGGGAGCACCAGAAGCCTCTAAGGTCTCAAGTAGTGGTTGGCGCACATAACGCGAACGGCTGGCAACTCCGCTCCAGAAGGTTCCATAAACCGACCATGCCTCTCGTTTAAGATGTCTAATCTCTTTGTCGGTGAGTCCGGTGAGGAAGGGGTTTGATGACTGTGCTTTATCTGTCTCAGCGCTGTTGATTGCTGCTTGTGTGCGTTCAAGGTCTTTATCGCCGCCCCATAAATTAGACAGGGAAGGCCAGAATGGATTCATGCCCAGAGTCTGCGGTTGTGTGCAGGAGGTAATGAAAGCCAGAGATAGCAGGATAAGTATGGATCGTGAAAATATTTTAGGTATAGACATGGCGCAAGCTTAGTGGCCTTGTCATTTGAGAAAGTTGATCTATGTCACAAAAAATTAGGGCGCTTTATTCAACCTTGTGCGGCAATCATTAGCTAACAAAAAGGCCGGGATTCAATACTGAAAATCGGCCTTGGTTGGGATGGAGTATGATCTGTTTATGAGGTCACACTGTCGTGTTTAAAAGCGAAAAAAGACGCCTGCATGTGGCCCTTTAAACGTGGCATCAGCCAGAATGCCACTGGCATCAACTTTTATTTTCAGAAAACGATAACCACCATAGATACCCAGGGTTGGAATAGGAGAGAATTCAATCTGAGCATCATAATCGGTAAAGCTATTGCCTGAATAACCCAAATAGCCAATACGGCCTGTTAGACCAATAAAGTCAGCCAACGCAACACGCCCACGCAAACCAATCGTTGGAATGGGAACGGTGGCGCTTTTATTGGATGTGATGCCGCCACTGGTGATGTTGGTTTTAATATTTACCGTCTTGACCGATGTTTCAAACGCAATCTGCAAGCGTGATGGCAAATCATCCATGTTTAACAGGTAGTAAGCATAGGAAAAATCAAGAATATCGGCCTTGAGCTCACTCTGAACAGCGCTGTTTGTTGCGTAGGTAGTACCGTTGAAGGTGATGGGGCGAGACAATGTGCTTGAACCACTGAAATTGAGCGGGATGAAACCAAAAGAAAATAGATTATCCCCCAGATTAAGGGTGATCTCTCCGGTTGGTTGGACGCTATTACCTAAATTAATATCATTATTGGTATCAATTCTGGTGCCTATATTATTGACCGTAGCGCCATACGTACCTGACGGTGATAACAGCATATAACCGGCTTTGATGGCAATGGTTTCATCAGCAAGAGCCGAGGCTGAAAAGGCTAACATGGCAGTAAGGATGGATGCAGGTACGCTTAATTTCATGGGTAACTCCAATATTTAGTGGTGTGGCGGGCGATATTATCGCAAAAAATAGCAGAATCCGTGAATTGTATCACACATTGATTCGGCTTCAGCAATACTGAGGTTAGTAGCCACCTTCTACAGAGGTTATCATGCAGCCATGTTTTTGGGCGTGGATACAGGTGGAACTTTTACTGACTTTGTCTGTTTTGACAGCGCAGGTATGCGCTTTCATAAGGTGCTATCTACCCCGGATGATCCTTCCCGCGCCATTGAGCAGGGGATAATGGAGCTGGGACTTGATGCTTCGGCATTGCATATTGTGCATGGCTCTACGGTTGCCACCAACGCAATATTGCAACGCAAAGGTGTGCATACGTTGTTTGTGACGCATCAGGGGTTGGAGGATTTACTTACGATTGGCCGCCAAACGCGCCCTGCCTTGTATCAGCTTTGCCCCGATGCCATTACGCCAGTTGTTGGTAGAGAAGATTGCATCGGTATTTCAGGGCGCATCAGTGCGTCAGGTGAGGAGCAATCAGTCTTAGATGCAGGTGATCTCAAACGCGTGATTGAACGTGTTGCAACTGGCGGTTATGAGGCTGTGGCAGTCTGCCTGCTGTTCTCGTTTCTCAATCCGGCTCATGAACGTGCCATAGCGAAGGCATTGCATGATACCTATTCAGATGATCTGTTTGTGTCGCTCTCGCATCAGGTGCTTGCTGAATACCGTGAATATGAACGCTCAGCAACTACCTTTCTCAATGCTTATGTAGGGCCTCTGGTGCAACGATATTTGAAACGTTTAGAGCTAAGTTTGGGAGCGAAACATCTGTATGTGATGCACTCAGCTGGTGGCGTGATGCAGGCAGAGCTGGCCGGGAAGCAGGCGGTGCGCTTGGTGTTATCCGGACCTGCCGGTGGTTTGGTGGCAGCACAGGAGATCGGTGCGCAGCTGTCTGAAAAACACATACTTACCTTTGATATGGGGGGCACGAGTACCGATGTTGCGCTGATTCAGGGGCGGGCCTCTAAAACCACCGAGGGAGAAATTGCCGGAATGCCTGTATCTCTACCGATGCTGGATATTCATACCATTGGTGCTGGTGGTGGTTCTATTGCCTGGCTGGATGAGGCGGGCTTACCGCAAGTCGGGCCTGAATCGGCTGGCGCAAGACCGGGGCCGGTCTGTTATGGGTTGGGTGGTGAAAAACCGACTGTAACCGATGCCAATCTGTTGTTGGGGCGTATGCCCGCCAATGCTTGTCTGGCCGGTTCTATGTCGCTGGATATGGAAGCTGCACGATGCGCCTTCTCTCAATATGGTGAGACGTTGGGCTTAAGTGCGGAAACCGCAGCAAGGGCTGTCATTGATATTGCCGAAGAGCATATGGCTGGGGCGCTGCGGGTAGTATCTGTACAGCGCGGATATGATCCTGCCGATTTCTCGTTACTCTGTTTTGGTGGCGCGGGGGGCTTGCATGCCTGCGCACTGGCAGAAAAACTATCGATGTCGAAAGTGATCATACCCGTGGCAAGTGGCGCCTTTTCAGCCCTCGGTATGTTGCTTGGTAAGCAACAAAGTGAATTTTCCCGTAGCAGACGTTTTGCATTGCAGGATACCGATACGGCAGCTGAGATGCAGCAGCTATTTATGCAGATGCAGGAAGAAGCCGTAGCGCAGATGCAGGGTTTAGCACTTACATTCGAACGCCATGTGGATATGCGTTATATCGGTCAGGGGTTTCATCTGACCATGGCCTGCCCAGATGACGATCTGGAACAATTGAAACAACGTTTTGAAGATGCGCATATGCAAGCTTACGGACATCAGCTGAATCGGGATGTAGAGATTATGACCGTGCGTTTGAGTGCTTTTGTAGAGCGTCCGCTGCCGGTGTTGCCGGAGTTATGCGCAAGCACTGAAGCAGCTTATCCTGTTGCCCATTCAGAAATTTATGGCGTAGGGCGAGTACCTCATTTTATGCGTGTAGATTTAAATCCGGGCTTGAGCTATGAAGGGCCAATGCTGGTATTGGAAGATATTGCCACACTGTGGTTAGCCAGAGGCTGGCAGATGCAGGTCTCTACACATGGGCATCTGTTGCTGGAAAAGATCGATGCTGATCAGCCTGCATTGGAGGCAGTAGATGTCTAATGATGCAGTGAATATTAGTCTGTTTGCACATCGATTGTCGGCGCTGTGCGAAGAGATGGGGGCGGTGCTGAAACGCAGTGCAATCTCGCCCAATATTCGTGATCGCGAAGATTTTTCCTGCGCGCTGTTTGATCGATCCGGTCAGCTCATCGCGCAGGCTGCACATATTCCGGTGCATTTGGGGTCGATGGCATTTGCCATGGCTGATGTAGTGGGGGCTTTTGATTGGCAGCCTGGTGATGTGGTGGTGTTTAATGATCCCGCTTTAGGAGGCACGCATCTGCCGGATATCACGGTGGTATGCCCGGTGTTTTTGGACTCAGTTGCGGGCTCTGAACTGTTTGCTTTTTCTGCTACGCGCGCACACCACGCCGACATTGGTGGTAAATCACCCGGATCGATGGGGGTGGAGACCTCTTTAGAGGATGAGGGCTTGATTATCTCGCCCTGTTACTGGTTTGAAGCAGGCCATGAACAAGCGGCGTTGGCGGTTCGGTTTCGTGAACGTGTGAGAGCACCGGAAGAGCGGCTTGGCGATCTGTCGGCGCAGAAAGCTGCTTGTATGGTTGGTGCCCTGCGTTTGGCTGAATTGCCTGTGGCTGGTCTGGATGAAAAAATCACCGCATTGATGGCTGTGTCAGAGGCCTATGGGCGCAATGCAATCGATGCTATTCCTGATGGGGAGTATGCATTTGAAGATGCACTCGAAGATGATGGTTGCGGCTCAGGGGCTCTGCCTATTCGGGTTGAAATAACCATCGCTGGAGATACGGCTACGGTTGATTTCAGGGGTAGTGCAGCGATCACCCGTGGCCCGGTGAATTGCCCGGTGGCGGTCACAGCGGCCAGTGTGTTGTATGTGTTCCGCTGTTTGATGCCAGCCCATACGCCGCAAACATCAGCTGTATTTCATCCGATTAACATTGTTGTAGCCGAGGGATGCTTGCTGCATGCAACAGATGGTGCTGCGGTTGCTGCTGGCAATGTGGAAACCAGTCAGCGCATTGTAGATGTGGTGTTGGGGGCGCTGGCACAAGCGATTCCTGAGCGTATTCCTGCGGCTGCCCAGGGCACGATGAACAATGTGATCTTTGGTGGTGATCGCTCTGGTTCTGATCAGTCCGGTGATGACCAGCATGACGGTGAGCCATGGCTTTATTATGAAACATTGGCTGGTGGTATGGGAGCGCATGCTGGTGGAAATGGTCTGTCAGCGGTGCAATGTCATATGACCAACACCAAAAACTCTTCGATTGAAGTGTTGGAGATGCATTATCCATTACAGATACGCGAATATGCCGTGCGTACCGGTTCAGGTGGGGATGGGCTGTTTGTTGGCGGTGATGGTATGGTTCGTGAATGGATTGTGAGTGCTGATTGTTCCGTGTCACTATTGACCGAACGGCGCACAAGCGCGCCATACGGTTTGCAAGGTGGTGATGCAGGCACGTCAGGCCGTAATCGTTTATGTAGAGATGGTGTGTGGCAGGAGTTGGCTGCTAAAGGCTCATGGCAACTGCAAGCAGGTGATGTTATCCGCATTGAGACACCCGGTGGTGGTGGTTTTGGTAAAAAGAAAGGGAACGCAACCATTTAATAGATAAAAACACAAGCAAGCCACGACACACGAATGGACACGAATAAGGCAATAATCATAGATTTTTAATTCGTGGTAATTCGTGTGCATTCGTGGCTTGCTTTGCCTGCGATTCTTTTAGCTGCTTTTCATGGGTGATCAGGATGGTGTATGTTTTGATTTTACTCTGCGACAAGGTGAATGCCGAAGGCAGAGAGAGTGCCCTGGGGCAAACTTTGCGCCAAGGTGAATCGAGTTTGCGAGAGAGAAGGTGCCCTGGGGTAACTCTGCGGTGAAAAGGTTTTTGATCTTTAAGGTGAAATATGATTATTCTGGGAATTGAAACATCGTGTGATGAAACGGCCGTTGCGCTCTATAAGGGCGATCCGCAAACCGGCAAAGGTGCGCTTATAGCCGAGCGCATTGCGTCCCAAATTGAAACACACGCCAAATTTGGCGGTGTGGTGCCTGAAGTTGCCTCACGTGAACATCTTGTGGCGCTGCCACCCATGGTTGATAGCGTATTAGAAGAAGCATCATTGCATTGGTCGGACATTGATCATATTGCAGTGACTGCTGGCCCCGGCTTGATGGGGGCACTGCTGGTGGGTACATCCTATGCGCGTGCCGCTGCGATGGTGAATGATGTGCCGATTATTCCCGTTCATCATATGGAAGGTCATCTGTTGGCACCCGGTCTGCAGGGGGAGTTGCCTGCATTTCCATTTATCACGCTATTGGTTTCCGGTGGCCATACGATGTTGGTGCATGTGAAGGGACTCAGTCAATATGAGGTGATTGGTCAGACGTTGGATGATGCTGCCGGTGAGTGCTTCGATAAATCAGCAAGATTGCTCGGTTTGCCCTATCCGGGTGGGCCTGAAATTGCAGTGCTGGCTCAAGGTGGTGATGCGAAACGTTTTAAACTGCCACGCCCGATGCTGAATCGGAATAATTTGAATTTTAGTTTCTCCGGTCTGAAAACTGCTGTGATGTATGCCGTTAAAGGCATTGGTGGTTCAGAGGAGATGACTGATACCGATAAGAAGGATATGGCTGCAGGCATCGAGTCAGCCATTTGTGAGGTGCTGGTGAAAAAATCCGTTCGCGCCTGTGTGCAGATGGATGCACCACGCTTGGTGATTGCAGGTGGTGTGGCGGCCAAT
>JAUZQJ010000007.1 GCA_030951045.1 Mariprofundus sp. | reverse complement strand
GATTGCATGACATCATGTCCGAGCTAGCACTACGTCTGATACTCAAAACCATGTTCATATCCTTATCTGCAGGGTTTCTCCTCGCGGCTCTATTGACCGGATATCACTGATATTTCCTTTAAAAGCATTTACCGCAGAGTGCGCAGAGAAACAGGCACAATTATCAAAAAACCTTAGCCACTGATTCCACGAATTCACACGAATGAAGAACCTATGGTTGTTGCCTTATTCGTGTAAATTCGTGGCTCGCTTGTCTTTCTGCCTTAAGTTAAAGGAGCACGATCTCTTTCTTTTTTTGAGACCGTAAGATAGCTGAGCTTTCTCCGTAATCAGGTCTGTATTTATCTTTACTTTACGACAAGGTAAATCAAGTTTGCGAGAGAGAAGCTGCCCTAGGGTCTGACTCAATTAGAATATCTGGAAAACACTATTTCAGGATTTTTTTATTACGATTACCCTACCATTATTCTTTTTTGCCTACTTTGTGCCTTCGCGTCTTTGTAGTTAAAAGTGTTTTTAAAAAAATTTATTCCGCTGTTTCTGTTTTTTCCTCTGGCGCGATACCCAACCACGCATTCAATGCTTCTAAGGCACGATCAGATACCGATCGACGACGTTCTGCTCTGGAAAAGCGGCGTTTGCCTTCGCGTTTCTTACCCGGTGGCAACAAGCCAAAGTTCACATTCATCGGCTGAAACCCTTCAACCTGTGTTTTAGAAATATGAGACAGTAGCGCACCATGGGCAGTGATCTCCGGTGGCATCTCAGGCTCTTCACCAATCGCAATCGCAGCCAGGAAACGACCGGCCATCAAACCCATGGAAGCGGATTCCACATAACCTTCCACACCGGTGATCTGACCGGCAAACAGGATACGCGGATCAGATTTCAAACGTAGCGTGCCATCAAGCAGCGCCGGTGATTTGATGAAGGTATTGCGATGCAATGAACCCAGGCGGAAAAATTCAGCCTTCTCCAAACCCGGAATCATGCTGAACACTCGTTTCTGTTCACCATAGGTCATCTTGGTTTGAAAACCGACCATGTTCAATAACGAGCCCATGCGATTATCGCGGCGCATCTGCACCACCGCATAAGCTTTTTCACCCGTTTCAGGGTGATCCAAGCCAACAGGTTTCATCGGCCCGAAGCGCGGCGTATCTTCACCACGCTCAGCCATCTCTTCGATCGGCATGCAGCCATCAAAGAATGGAATATCTTCAAACTCTTTGAACGCCACCTTCTCAGCATTCACCAGCTCTTTGATAAAGGCTTTGTACTGCACCTGATCCATCGGGCAGTTGAGATAATCCCCAGCCTCACCCTCTTCAACATTTTTGTCATAGCGGTTTTTCCAGTAACAGATATCCATATCAATCGATTCAGCATCCAGTACAGGCGCAATCGCATCAAAGAACATCAAACGGTCTTCACCCGTTAATGTTTTGATCTGCTCATACAGCGCATCAGAGGTGAGCGGGCCGGACGCAATCAAGACAAGACCTTCAGATGGAATCTCGGTTACTTCGCCCTCAATAAATTCAATCAGAGGTTCAGCCTGCAATCGTTTCGTCACAAGCTCAGCAAACTGCTCACGATCCACGGCCAGCGCAGTACCGGCTGGAATACGTGTTTGGTCACCGCAATCCATGATCAATGAATCCATGCGGCGCATCTCTTCGTGCAGCAAGCCGACAGCATTTTCCAGGTGGTCTGCTCTAAACGTATTGGAGCAAACAAGCTCTGCGCATTTGTCTGTATGATGAGCCGGTGTCATTTTAACAGGGCGCATTTCATGCAGACGCACGGGAATGCCGCGCTTGGCCAGCTGCCAAGCGGCTTCAGAGCCAGCCAGGCCAGCGCCGATAATGGTTACAGTTTGAGGAGTAAAAGGTGATTGATTCATGCCGGCACACTAATCAAAATGTAGGATCAGGTCAGCGAAAGAGTGCATTGATAAATCTTTGCGCTGTGATAAGCCTAAAATTGGTGACTTTACCTTTTAAAAGATAGCGCCCCCTTTAACTCAATTCGAAGGGGGCTTGGTAAGTGGCAAATACAACTCGCGATAATCTTGGCATAAGACCAATATAGAAAGTTTTACCTTTTAAAGGGTAGCGCCCCCTTTAGCTCTTAGCTTCTTTAGCTTCAAAAGTTTGGGATATCGGCTTGAATCTGGCATGCTTCTGTACATGGTATTAGGGACTTCACAACATGGCGTGGTCATTATCGAAGATGATGAGCACGTCCGAAATTATTTGGTTGAAGCGGTAAACGGGCATGAAGCATTAAGCCTGCAAGCTGCTGTCGGCACACTGGCCGAGGCTAGAGAAGCATTAAAGAGAGCACTACCAAGGGTGGTATTGGTTGATCTGGGGCTACCCGATGGCAGTGGTATTGATCTGATCAAAGCCTTTTATGACCCGGATGGCGATACTGAGTTTATGGTGATCACGGTGTTTGGTGATAGCAGCCATGTGATTCCAGCCCTGGAGGCTGGGGCAACAGGTTATTTAACCAAAACCACTTCGATGGCAGATGTTGCGCCGGCAATCATGGAGATGATTGCCGGCGGTGCTCCGATCTCACCCGCGATTGCGAAAAAAATGCTCAGTCGATTCCATCCAGCACGCAGACTGGATGCAGGTATTCATCTGACACAAAAAGAAGATGAAGTACTGCAACTTCTATCCAAAGGCTACAATCACCCGGAAACCGCCGAATTGCTGCACATCTCTTATCACACGCTGGTTTCACATGTGAAACATATCTATCAGAAGCTGGCTGTCAGGTCTCGCGCTGAAGCCATGCTTGAAGCCACTAAACTCGGATTAATCAATCACCACAAGGATACCTAAGGCAAACAGCAACTCCTAGAGAAGAGCTCTCAACATTTAATTCAGCACCGATTCTTGCAGCACGTTTTTTCATGTTCTCTATACCATGACCTTGCCCCTTCGCCATGAAACCCGTGCCATTATCTGTCACCTGAACTATTAGAAAGCCATCTGCAGCGGTAATCAATACACCTATCAGGCTGCCTGATGAGTGCCGAATCGCATTGGTGATGGCCTCCTGCACAATGCGTAAAATATGCAGCGATGGTTCTGAAGGCACACCCCTAAGTTCTGGCCCATCTTTCAATTGCCAGGATAACTGCATACCAGAAGCATTAAACTGAGGTTCCAAGCGCATACGTAACATACCCAGTAAGGTTGCAATATCATGACTATCGTCATCCAACGAATCGACCACCAAACGGAAATCCAGCATGGCATTTTCCAAAGCCTGCTTCAGCATGCTGTTTTCTTCGGGTTTATCCACTAGAGACAGTGCCGCGACCAACTGACCACCCATCCCATCATGCAAATCCTCTACCATACGTTCACGCTCTGTCAGGATTGCCTCTTTACGCTCCACAAGACGCAACGCTTCATGCATCGCAGACAACGCGATCTCTTTCTGTGTAACACGCTGGTCCAGTTCAAGGTTCAATCGTTCACTCTGCTCAAGTATCTGAAGAAAACGGTTCAGCAGAATGATTCCCATAGCAAAAAACATCACAGGTGTTCCATAATGCAGTAAATAGTTAGGCGGTGACCAGGCCAGCTTCAGCGTTAGCAGATCATGGATACCAAAGCCTACATTCACCAACACACCAAAAATCAGCATAGCAGTTTCAAAGTTCAGGTGTTTAAAAGCATATCGCACCAGATGTACTGACATATAAATAACAAACAGAGCTATCCCTACAAATGAATAAGCGATCATTTCAAACATCGAATCCAATGGGGTTAGATAAAGTAGAATAGAGGTCAGTAAGCCGTACAAGGGAACCACTTTCAAACACCAACCACATTTCAGCTTCATGAATAGCTGACAAAACAACATCATCGAAATAACCATGCCGTAAGCACTACTAAAGGTAAGCCACATCCAATCATGTGCTGAGATAGAAATATCCTGCACAAAGAAATATTGAATATAAACAGCCCAGAAAAACGTACCCAAGGCATAGAAACCATACATTGAGTCGTCGCGACGTCGCATTAACCAAAGCACAAAAGTGATAAGACTGACGCATAATGACAGCACAAAAAGAATCTTCAGCAGATCAATCTGAAGCAATAATGCGCGCTGATAAACTGGCTTTAACAGGCTTTCCGGGCCAACATGTAGAGGATACAAACCACCTCGACAATTTGCATCTGCCTGTAAACGTAGCTGCAGGATATTCTCCCCCTTCTGCCAAAGCGTCTGTGGCACATTAAAATATAGAGGACGATTCCAGTTACGCGCCATCGGCTGCTCAAATCGGCCACCATTGCCAATCAACACCCCGTTCACATACACAGCCGCATTCATATTGATGCGTGGTAAATAAACGGCCCACAACTGATCAGGTAGAGTATCCAGCGGCACAACGGCTCTGTACCAGATCGTGCCACCGTAACCTGGATGGTTTTGATGCCATATATCAGGCAAGTCTACTGGCTTCCAATCCGCTCGATTCACTCCGGGAATTATTTCACTCTCTACCGCAATAAATTGAGCCTGATCTAAAATGTGAACCGCTTCTTCTGTAGAACCAACCAGTGGCAGGCCTAAAAACATCATGGTGAAGAATATAAAAGACTCTACATATCGAAGAACAGAACTCATAAACAACACCTCATGGCCGATCCCGACCCAATCGCCACAACACTGCGCTGTGGATGCGTAAAAAAGGTCCATACATTCGACGAGCGATTAGACGTATGAAGGCAGCTGGCTGCTAATGGGGCGAGGGCTAAAAGACGTAATCTTTTAATCATGCTGTTTGACTGCTCAAACAATGAGAATACAAGCTTAACTATCATTAAATCACACCCTCCATGACATAGGGCTATGCGTAAAGAAGGTAGTGAAATCTCAAAGATATAACTATGGCGAGTAGAGGGTATTTTATCCCGCCCCTGACTCTACCCATGATGAATGATCTCTAAGCTTCAATCAAGGAATAAAGAAGCTGGATTTCTTCGGGCCAGATCGTCGCATCAATAGTTTCAAGCACCATCGGGATATCATCAAAGTGTGAGCTATTCATAATATAACGAAATACATCCAGCCCCAACTCGCCCTGTGTCAGGGAATGATGGCGATCCACACGCGAAGCAAACTTGGCTTTGGAACCATTGATATGCATGCCACGTAGGTATTTGAACCCAACAACATCATCAAATTCGCCAAAGGTTGTCTCACAGTCTTCCGTTGTGCGCATATCATATCCGGCCGTAAAGGTATGGCAGGTATCCAGACAGACACCCACGCGCGATTTATCGTCCACCTGATCAATAATGGCTGCCAGATGTTCAAACCTGTAACCCAGATTAGTCCCCTGGCCACTGGTATTCTCAATCACAGCAATCACATCGTTTGTCTGATCCAGCGCCCAGTTAATCGATTCAGCAATACGGCTTAGACAATCAGCTTCTTCTATCTTCTTCAGATGCGAACCCGGATGGAAATTGAGCAGTTTTAATCCCAGCTGCTCACAACGCTGTAACTCATCAAGAAATGCGTTACGTGATTTGGATAATGGTTCCTCGTCAGGATGTCCCAGATTGATCAGATAACTGTCATGCGGCAGCACATGTTCGGGTTTGATCCCGGCAAACTCCAAATTGGATTTGAATGCAGCAATGCTCTGTTCTGTCAGCGGTTTAGCCACCCACTGGCGCTGATTCTTGGTAAATAAAGCAAACGCCTGCGCGCCAATCTCTTTCGCTCTGAGCGGTGCATTCTCAACGCCACCAGCTGCACTGGTATGTGCTCCAACATATTTCACAAGGGACTCCTAAAACTGCGGTTCATTAACAAATGCCCGCAGCATAGCGACTCAGCCACCCAATCAAAGCGGTGAATGACAGGTTTCAACATTCATCTTGATCCGACCAGATGAATCACCCCCTCGCCTCTTTATTCCAGATTATGGAATACGGAATATATAATCAGCAGTGGACTGTTTCTGCCCCATTGTTTTTTGGTCAAAATTGAATAGATCAACAAAATGCGTACAGATTCCTGATGCCGGTCGATCCCTCCGTATGGATCGACTACTTCAACTGCCGTCAAACTCCGGAAACTGATGCACTGGATCGCTCGCTGGGCGTTGATGAGGTGATCATATGTTGACCGAAGTCTTGCAGGGATTTCGTAAAGACGCCGACTTCCATAAAGCACACGAATTATTGAATGAACTCCCCGTTGTAACCATGCTCGGTCCTGATGTTGCGATAAAAGCCGCCGAGAACTACCGTAACTTACGCAAACATGGCGTCACCGTTCGCAAAACTATTGATGTCATGATTGCCTCATATTGCATCGAACACGACCTGCCACTGCTCTACTCCGACCGCGATTTTGATCACATGGTTGAGATCATTCACCTGCAAAGCGTTATTTTGTCCTGTTGGTATTTACCTGCCCCCCCCCCCCCGATAAACCGGTTCATGAAGGCGGAAAATAATTTCAGGTGTGTAAGTCTAAATCATGTTATACTCTGTCAGTTGGGGATAGGGATATGCCCAACGTGCATAAATAACAACTATATCGTTCTCGGAGAGAATTATGTCAAACAAGGACAAACCAATACCAACACAAAATCAACCAGAAATAGATCGCCACGAGATGGTTGAAGTCGCGGCTTATTTTCTGGCTGAACATCGAGGATTCGAGGGTGATCATCAACTCTATGACTGGGTGTGTGGAGAAGAAGCAGTCACTCATGCCTTCGGCCCCGATAGCTCGTATTAATCGACAGTAGCTAACAGGAATTGAATCAATCAAATAGCTCTGGCATACATTGAATCTTTATTGCTTTATGTGATTTTTACTGGTTACCATCAGGTACAGGCAAGGAAGAAGATAATGCTGAGCCAGTGCAGCTCAAGCAGAAGCGAGAATATTAGCTGGGTAAGGTATGTTTTATAATCTGGAGAGGGTATCAAGCACCACCATCAATAAAAACATAATCACCAGGCCGCCAACAAACTGTAAGCTGATATATATTGTGTCATTCATTGTATTCCTCCTTTGCATCATATTTGCTGCTAAGGTTAACAACCATCTAAGTCATCGATGTGGCACCAAGATGACATATCCATGACTTATTGATCTGTTTGAATGGCCGAATAGCTCTCGGCCACCTTGGGCGTTATGATTCGATCACTACTAAAGTTGAATGGAGTTCTCATGTTTCGCAAAGCTATTTTATGTTCACTACTGCTGTTTTTACCGTTCGGCTCTCAAGCTATCGCAGGCAAATATTCATATATGATCGACCACGGCACTCCCGGTGTCATCGCCAGTGAATCAAAAATGGCTCGTCTGGTTGTGCAGGCCAATGGCGATTGCGCCGCAATTCCTTATGAAGTGATTGCGGATGGTGTGAAATCCGTGACAGGAAACATGAATTTAAGCAAAGCCCTCTCCATGCCGCTGGATATGACCACCGTAACACTCTCCTGCAACAAAGATGGCGTGACGGCTGTTATCGATAATTAATTAGCTCTTCCGACACTATGGTTTGAATACCTCTCAAACCTTGGAAAAGTCGAAGTTGAATGCACTCGAAAACATACCCTTATGAACATAACGCTCTAACATCGTGGCATTACCGATCAGTCCACCGCTATGCACATAAAGCACAGTGCCTTTCATGCTATCAATATGCTGAAGCAGGGTGTGCCACATCAATGCTCCATAAATCAAATCAAACTCAATACCCGCATCTTTCAGTTCCTGCCATATCTCCAGGAATTCGGGGTATGGTTTGGCAAAGTGATGTTTTTTGTCGCTCTCAAGCATCCTCAGATTCTCGGGCACTACCCCCAACAGATTCATCTGGGATAGCAGACAAGCTTTATCACCCACAGCCGGTGTAGTCAGCACAGTGGCATTGTTTAACGCTTCGGCAAGATAGAAAGCCGTAGTGCCAGTACCTGAAGGTGTCACAACATATAACGATTCGATCTCATGCTCTTCTTGCCATTGCCTGATCTCTTTGGCGAGTTGCCCAATACCAGCTTGAGCAATCGGATCAGCACCACCCTGCGGTACAAACAGGCAACCATCCTCAGCCTGTGATTTCAAGACACAAACAGCAGCATCGTAATCATCATGTGCCACCTCATGCAGCTGCATGCCCAGCTCCAGAGCCAGTTTTAAATTGCCGGTCGGTTCTTGTTTGATATGGGCTGAAACAGGTTTTGATGTGTAATGAAACTGCCAGCCCTTTTGATGGCACAACGCTGCAATGGAGAGCATGGCATTCGATTGCGTACCTCCATAAGAGAGAAGCTGCTTGTATTGCTGAGCAGGCGTGTGAATCAGGCTGTATAGCTTGCGGTATTTATTGCCACTGAGCAACGGATCAATCAGATCATCCCGTTTAACAAAAAAACGATGGCCGCGAAATAGAAATGGCTCAATGGCAGAATCATCCATCATCTGTCTAGCGGGTCAGCAGATTGATGACATTGCTATGCTGTGGAAACAATCCCAACAGATACTCTCTGCCCGGCATTTCAAAATCGTCAAAATCAAACCCGGGCGCAACGGTGCAGCCAACCAGTGCGTATCCACCTGCTGACAGAGATGCTCCAAACCAGTCACCGGCCTCCACGACCTGTTGGAATGATTCACCCTGGTCAAGCCTAGGCCCCAGCTTTTTCTCAGCATAAACACCGGCTTTATCAATCACATGCACAGTTAGTCCATCCCCTGCATAGAAGTGCCATAACTCATCCTGTTTGATACGGTGCAGGGCTGAAAATTCATCCCCACTCAGCAGAAAATAGATGCAGGTGCAAAATGCTCTTTCACCTTCAAAACGGGCAGGCAACCCCTCGGATGGCATTTGTTCAGATGAACGGTAAATCTCTCTATACCAGCCCCCTTCCGGATGCTTTTCCAAATCCAATTGTTCTATCCATGTCGAAACCTGTTCTGGTAAAGGTTGATGCGATTCATTCATGCCTGCATGATAACCAAAGCCAGACAATTCATACATCATCAGCAAACACTGCCTAAAACATTAGACATACCACCGCAGCTTGAACGAGTGCCACATTCCCCCGCTAGCAGGCAGCCGATCATGCGCATTTAAAAACGAAATCGAGCAGCGGAGCGCGACCGTTTTTTAATGTGTGAAATCGGGCACCCGAAGGGAGCAAGCAGCGTTGTCCCGCTGCGCGATAGGACGACTCAAATATGACCGGGGTATCTTTGATTTGGACTGTGGCCTAACCCTCAGGGCTTTACACTGCCGCGACGGACTGAGATTAACCTGAATGTCTGGAGGTATAGGCTGATTTCGTTCATTTCTTTTGGACAAGAGTTATCCAAATAGTACAAATTGATTGTTTATCGCTTATGCAGCCAAAGAATGAACACAGTAGGAAAACTGCTGTTCTGTTGTTTCCATTGAATAATCAATTCTCAGGCACAGCTCGAAGCGGGATTCAAAGGCTTACTTCCCCAGTTAGCCAATAGTTGGTCTTGCAGATTATTCAAAGCGGTTTCATACTGATCCAATGCGATATTTACTTTTTCTCTCACTCATACTTATGCCAACCCTTGTTTCTGCCGAAGCACAGGGGCCTAGCGGTACACGAATCAATCTCAACGCAGCAGTGGAAACACAGGTGCCCAATGATGAAGTGGTGATTAGTTTCCGGGTGGAAAAAGAAGGCACCGATGCCCGCACTATTCGCCAGTATGTCAACAAGGTATCCGCAGCCATCAAGAGCCGTTTGGCGCATGAGAAGGGTGTGAAACTCAAAACCACCAGTCGTAATATGCAGCCAATATGGAAACATGTGAAAAACCAGCCCCGCCAGCGCACCGGCTGGCGCATGACCCAAACCGGTGAAATTGTCAGCCAACATCTTGATGCGGTGCCCGGCTGGCTAGATGCTATTGAAGCCGAAGGGACAAACCTTTCCGGTTTGCAGTTTCGCATCAGCGCTGACACCACCAAAGCCGTACAGGACACATTGCGCCTACAGGCTATTGCTTCATTTAGAGATAAAGCAGCTGTTATTGCCAAAGGGCTCTCCGCAAAAACATTTAGAATCATCCGTTTGAATACCAGCAGTCATGCGCCCCAGCCTGTCATATACCGCGCTGAAATGGCCATGATGAGCAAATCGATGGCTGCCGATACCCCCTCCCTCTCATCAGGAGAAGGTAAGGTGAGTGTCAACGTGTCCGGTGAAATTGAAACACCATTTATTGATTTCCCGACCCCGTAATGCCCCGCAATACCCCTTGTTTTTTGAGGCTTTTTCAGGCCTTTTCCTTGACCCTGTGCAATGACAGGTGCAGTTTTCCCAGCCTTCTATAAATACCAGTGAGTGCAATAATACAACCATGAAATTAACCGGCGCAGAAATCTTAGTTGAATGCTTAAAACGTGAAGGCGTGGATACCATTTTTGGTTATCCCGGCGGGGCTGTCCTGCCTATTTACGACGCGATTTTCAAACAAAACCACTTTAAACATTATCTGGTACGCCATGAACAGGGCGCATTGCATGCCGCCAATGGTTATGCACGTGCATCCCAGAAATGTGGTGTAGCGCTGGTTACCTCAGGCCCCGGTGCAACCAATGCAGTCACCGGCTTGGCTGACTCCCTTTCCGACTCGATTCCAACCGTATGTTTCTCAGGCCAGGTTCCAACCAGCCTGATTGGTGGCGATGCGTTCCAGGAAGCCGATGTTGTCGGCCTTACCCGTTCAGCCACCAAACATAATTTTCTCGTCAAACATGTTGAAGATCTGGCTCTGGTGATTCGCCAGGCCTTTCATATCGCCACCACGGGCCGTCCGGGTCCGGTACTTATTGACCTGCCGAAAGATGTCAGCAATGACATCTGCGAATTCGTTTGGCCTGAAGAGGTAAATATCCGCTCTTACCAGCCTGTTGTATCCGGCCACCCAGGTCAGATCAAGAAGGCGATCAGATTGATGGCAAAAGCCAAACGTCCAATGCTCTACACCGGTGGCGGTGTAATAAATTCAGAGGGTGGTTCCGCACTACTTAAGGAACTGGCGCATAGCATCAACGCTCCGGTTACCAACACCCTGATGGGGCTTGGCGGCATACCTTATGATGATAGTCATTTTGTCGGCATGCTGGGCATGCATGGCACCTATGAAGCCAATATGGCCGTATCCCATTGTGATCTACTCGTTGCTATCGGAGCACGTTTTGACGACCGCGTAACCGGCCGACTGGAAGCCTTTGCGCCGGATGCCACTATTATTCATATTGATGTGGATCCATCTTCGATCTCCAAAAACATCCATGCAGACCTACCTATCGTTGGTGATGTTGCAACCGTGTTACAACAGATTATCGATGAAATGGCCCGCAAACCATTCAACCAGAATCAGGATGCGATGGCTTTATGGTGGGAACAGATTGATGAATGGCGTTCGAAAGACTCCCTTGGCTATGTGCAAGATCCTGATGCGGTCATTAAACCACAAACAGTTATCTGCAAAGTTCACGAGCTCACTGAGGGTAATGCCATTGTTGCCACCGATGTAGGACAACATCAAATGTGGTCGGCACAGTATTACGGCTTTAAAAAACCCAACCGCTGGTTAACCTCCGGTGGCCTTGGCACGATGGGTTACGGACTGCCTGCAGCTATCGGTGCACAGATTGCCAAACCAAGTGAAAAGGTTGTGCTGTTTACCGGTGACTCCTCCATTCAGATGTGTAGTCAGGAATTCTCGATGGCCTTTCAATACAACCTGCCCGTTGTCGTGGTAATCCTGAACAATGGTTATATGGGCATGGTGCGTCAGTGGCAGGAGATGTTTTATGAGTCCCGTTATTCCAACTCTTATTTTGATTCCCTGCCTGACTTTGTAAAACTGGCAGATGCCTATGGCGGCCTTGGTCTGCGTGTGGATAAACTGGAAGAGCTGGAGCCTGCGTTGATCCAGGCACTGAACACCAAAGACCGCTTTGTCATTGTCGATGTTGCGATTTCAAAAGAAGAGAATGTATTCCCTATGGTGCCTGCGGGTGCAGCACTCAATGAGATGGTGCTATCATGAGACATACCATTACGATTTTGATGGAAAATGAATTTGGCGTATTGACCCGCATTGCAGGGCTATTCTCCGCCCGTGGTTACAATATCGAAACACTCAATGTGGCACCGCTGCCTGACCACAGCATCAGCCGTATGACCCTGGTTACGCGTGGTGATGAACGCATCATCGAGCAGATTAAAAAACAGCTCAATAAGTTGATCCCGGTCATTAAGGTAGAAGACATTTCTCATGCCGTGCATTTGGAACGTGGCATGTTGATTGCCAAGGTAGATGCTGGCGCGGATCAGAGAGATGAGTTGCTTGCACTGATTGAACAGTATGGTGCCAGCATCATTGATGATCACCCTGACAGCCATGATATTCTGGAGGTCACTGGCCCGGTAGAGGTGCTCGATACTATTCTGCTTGAACTGGAACCCTTTGGCATTATCGAAACAAGCCGTACTGGACCTGTTGGCATGCGCCGTGCAGCAGATGGTTTTACTGTAGATTAAGCACTATATTGGAGCGCTACTTCCCTTTACCGCTTCGACAGTGGTCAGTAAGTGACCCGGGGAAAATGGCTTCTGCATAAAAGGCAAATCACCAATATTCTCTTGCACAAATCGCCCTGACATAATGATTGTTTTCACATCTGGTGCATGAATATGTACGGCCATGTGCAGCTCATAACCATTCATCTTTGGCATATTATAATCGGTGATCAACATGGATGGATATATAGCATTACTTTGCATATGATCCAGTGCCACCACCGGACATGCAAACACATGCACCGGATAGCCCGCATCACTGAGTACAAATGCCATAATCTCACCAAGATCCAAATTGTCATCAACGATATAAACTGGCACCGGGCTCCCTCTCACACGCTTAAGTTGCGAATTATATAGCCTAATATCTGCTATTTGTCAATCAGTGTTCGCTGCCAGAATAGATGCCACGGTAATAAATGAACCCAGCACCAGAAAGTTCCCTTGCGGCTTACGCGCTATCTCTTGCTCTAAAACCACGACAGCTCCATCACACAGCGAAGCATCATCATTACTAATAAGCCGTGTCGCATATTGCTCAAGCAAGGGCAACATCGCTTTCAGTGACCTGTCTTCACGGGTAAACACAATAATGGCATCAAATGGATCGGCTAGCGTCCTGAGAGATGGCAACAATGCCTCTATGGCATGATTGTTATGTGCGGCATCAATCCACACATCCGCCTCTCCGATGGATAGATGTTGCAGACGGCCGGGCACCCGACATTGAAGGATCGCCTGATGTGCGACGGCAAGATCAATATCGATAGACATTAAACCGTTCTGGTCATTTGCCAAAGAACACTCTGCCAAGCACTGCACTGCAGACCAGGCCAGTGATGCGTTGATGCGTTGATGTAATCCCGGCAGCGCCAGACCACGCCATGCCTCACGCCTGTCGCTGACAGACACATCAGCATTGAACACACGCAATATCTGCATAACCGCATCATCTTGTGGAGCACTGATGCAGTGCGTACAACCGGCCATGACATATGCCTTCTCCTGCGCAATCTCAGCCAGTGTATCACCCAGCCAGTTCTGGTGATCCAGCGCAATCGGCGTAATCAGCGCCATATCAGCAGCAACTGCTGTAGTCGCATCGAGTCTGGCTCCGACACCTGCTTCCAGTATCTCCACATCAACGGCGGCTCTGGAAAATTGGTCCAAAGCCAGTGCTGTCGCGGTTTCAAAATAGGAAGCGCCCACATCCAGTGCGATCGGCATGAGCGTTTCCATGCTCTGCCACAGTTTATCTATTGAAATGGGTGTTCCATTGATACGAATGCGCTCATTAAATGACAGAATATGGGGAGATGTATAGAGGCCAACCTTCAGCCCACAGGCTTGCAGTGCTCTCCCCAACATAAACGATGTGGAGCCTTTACCATTGGTACCTGCCACACGTACACGCAAGCGTGGCTTCTGTTGTTGAATATGGGAGAGCAGCTCCAGCAAGCGTTCATGACCGGGCTTATAGTCTCTATCAGCAGAAGGCTGACCTAAGCCCTCTAACCACTGCTCGATATGCTCAGGTTTATTGCCCATGCTATTTAAAAACCCCGAATACTACCGATGTTTATTCAAGCATTTTGGCGATAAGAACGATCCGTCAAATGGGTTAACATCACAGCCAGATGATTACGAAACTCGCGACGATCAACAATGTCATCAATCAACCCTTTCTCCAGCAGAAACTCCGAGCGCTGGAATCCTTCCGGCAGTTTTTCACCCACTGTTTCCTGAATCACACGCGGACCGGCAAAACCGATCAATGCATTGGGCTCTGCCAGAACCACATCACCCAGCCAAGCCACAGAGGCCGAAACACCACCCATAGTCGGATCAGTCAACAGGCAGATAAAGGGCAGACGTGCATCATTGAGTTTATTGACTGCAGCCGATGTTTTGGCCATCTGCATCAGAGACAACACCCCTTCCTGCATGCGTGCACCGCCGGATGCTGCCACCAACAGATAAGGGCATTGGCGTTCCAGCGCATGTTCCATACCACGCACAATTTTCTCACCCGCTACAGACCCCATACTGCCGCCCATATAGGCAAATTCAAAAATAGAAGCAGCAATGGTGTGCCCATGCACGTCACCTATATAGTTGCGTACAGCATCTTCAGGGCCTGCCTTTTTATCCGCAGCCTTGATGCGATCTTTGTATCTTTTTTGGTCTTTAAATGCCAAGGGGTCTTTGGAGCGCAGTTCCGTGTCTTTTTCTTCAACGGTATTCTCATCAAACAGGATTTCGGCTCGTGCCGCTGCAGGCATGCGCAGATGATGATTGCACTTCTGGCAGACCATACCATTGCGATCAAGCTCTTTATTGTACAAGGCTTCAGAACAGCTCGGGCATTGTACCCATACACCGTCAGGTGATCCCGTCTCAGATGATTTCAAAATATTCTTTGGTGTTTCAATCAGGCGCGTAAACCAACTCACAATATCATACCTCTATATTAATTTAACGACTGCTAAAAGTGCAATTCATCAGTTTGCGTTATCATCCGCAAACGCGGCACGTTCAATGCTTCCACTTCTTCAATCATGCGTTGCAGTGATTCCGGCTTCATATGATACAGATAGACCGGCACCTTACCAAGTTGTTCAAATTTTTTCAGGTCTTTCATCATCGAAGCGGGTGTCATATGCCCACTGATATCCGCCAGATACTGATTGGCATTGGTAAATGAACAATCCATGATGATAGCCTGCAAATTAGGCTGTGCATTGGCGAATTCCCACACACGATCGGTATTCGCCATATCGGCAGTATAGATCACCTGCTTACCATCCTGATCAAGCAGGAAACCGGTACATGGCACAGGATGATTCACCGGTATCGCTGTGATGCGCACGCCATCAATTTCGAATGTCCGTTCCGGCTCAATATCATCAAGTATCAGAATACTATCATCGGCATTGGGAATCACCGTAAAATCAGGCCAGATATGACCATTGAAAAAATGGCGCATCAATATCTGATTATTTTCTGCCAAACTATGAATGGTGATATTTCTATTTTCCACATGACCACTGGAACGCTTCACACAACGGTTATCCGCCAGAAAAGCGATATCCTTGATATGATCAAGGTGGGTATGAGACACACATATATGGCGAATACGGTGCTGCTCTTCCAGTGTTAAAATTTCAGCGGGCGAACCTGCATCCAGTAAAATAGAGTCGTTGACCAGAAAAGAGGTCAGTCGAAACCCAACCTGTTGACCGCCATAACAGCCCAGCACTTTAATCCTCAAGCTATTGCACCAACGGCCTTACGCATGCTGGCAGCAGATGCAGACAAGGCGGCGCAAATATCAGCCTTGTTATCTGCTTGCGGGATATGGCCAACAAAATGGCTACCGACAACCACACCATCAGAGAACGCAGCCACCTGAGTTGCCTGCACAGGTGTTTTTACACCAAAACCCACACACACAGGCAAATCATTACTGATGCATTTGATATGTTTCACTTTATCTTGAATGCCCTGCATATCACCCATATCGGCACCGGTAATGCCATTGAGAGAGACATAATAGATAAAACCACTGGCGCATGCACAAGCCAGCTTAATACGCTCATCAGTAGAGGTCGGAGAAAGTAACATGATACGGTCCAGCCCATACTGTTTCAGACTGGCATCACAAATATGTCCCTCTTCAGCAGGAATATCGACAATCAACACCCCGTCAGCACCGGCTGTTTTTGCCCGTTGTGAAAACAGTTCAAAACCCATTGCATACGGCACATTGGCATAACCCATCAATACAATACCCAGATCAGGGTGGGCATCTCGCACCGTTTTGGTCAGTGCAAATACATCAGCAATATGCGTACCCGCTTCGAGCGCACGCTCGGATGCAGCCTGAATGACAGGGCCATCAGCCATCGGATCGGAAAACGGCATACCTATTTCCAGAATATCGCTCTGCTCAGCCAACGCCAGCAACAGCGCTTCACTGGTTGTGACATCAGGATCGCCAGCGGTAAGATAACCCACCAAAGCACTGCGCCCTTCTTGTTTACAACGCTCAAACACCGCAGCCAATCGTGAAGGCCTTGCTATCGGGGTACTCATGATGCGTCCTCCACCCAGCCCAGATGTTTGAATACAGTGTTCATATCTTTGTCACCACGACCAGAAAGATTAATCAGCACAATCTTATCAGCAGCCATCGATTTAGCGATGCGTGCTCCGGCAGCAATTGCATGGCTGGATTCCAGCGCCGGAATAATCCCCTCTTTACGGGTGAGTAGCTGCAACGCTTCCAGCGCGTCATCATCCGTGCAGGCATCAAGCTCCAGACGGCCCTGTTCAAACATATAGGCCAACTCAGGCCCTACACCGGGATAATCCAGACCAGCAGAAATACTATGTGTGCCCTGCACCTGTCCTTCATCATCTTCCAACAGGAAGGTTAAGTTGCCATGCAGAATACCTGCTTTTCCTTTGGCCAAAGATGCCGCAAGTTGTCCACTCTCAAGCCCGTAACCTGCAGCTTCCACCGCTACCAGACGCACAGATGCATCATCACGGAACGGGTGCAACAATCCCATAGCATTGGAACCACCACCAACACATGCTACCGCCACATCCGGCAAGCGCCCGGCCTGATCCAAACATTGAGCGCGCGCCTCCTGACCAATCACCGTATGAAACTGACGCACCAATAGCGGATAAGGATGCGGGCCGGCAGCCGTACCAAAGATATAAAAAGTATCTTCACATGTAGCAACCCAGTTCCGCAGCGCTTCGTTCACCGCATCTTTCAGTGTCGCCGTACCTGAATCGACCGGAATGACATTGGCACCGAGCAAACGCATACGAAGCACATTAGGCATTTGCCGGGCCATATCTTCACGACCCATATAAATATCGCACTGCATACCGAACATGGCCGCAACCGTTGCTGTTGCCACGCCATGCTGACCAGCACCGGTTTCAGCGATCACACGCTTTTTGCCCATGCGTCGAGCCAGCAGTCCCTGACCGATGGTATTATTGATTTTATGCGCACCTGTATGAGTCAGATCTTCACGTTTAAGGTAAATTTGTGCACCACCAACAGCGGCAGTTAGCTGTTTGGCATGATAAAGCGGCGTCGCTCTGCCAACATAATTTTTCAACAAGTCCAAACGTTCGGCATGAAAACCTTCATCCGCCCACGCTTCATAAAAGGCTTCTTCAATATCTTTAAGGGGCTGCATCAATGTTTCGGCTGCAAAACGGCCACCGAATTTACCAAAGTGACCACCCTCATCCGGAGCGTGCGTAATATCCAAGTTGTACATGTTTATAGTCCTTTTACTCTGTTCACCGCGCCCACAAAGGCACGCATTTTTTCGGCATCCTTGATGCCGGGTGAAGATTCAACGCCCGAAGATACATCCAGTGCAAACCATTGACGAATGGACATTGCTTCTTCGACATTTTCAACATTCAGCCCACCAGCCAGCGTGAGTGGAAAATCGTGTTCAAAACTTTGCAACAATGACCAGTCAAACGATTTACCTGTGCCACCATAAACACCCGCAGGTGCTTTCGCATCCAATAATACCGGACAATTAAACCGAGCGGCCTGTTTAAGATCACCCGCATCACTCACCGGCACAGCTTTCATTACGCGACGACGCTGAGCCGAGCAGAAATCAGGGCTCTCATCACCATGCAATTGAATCACACCAAGCGGCACACTCTGCAATACTTCCGCAATATACGCCTCCGTAGGGTTCACAAACAGACCAACAGCGGAGACAAACGGCGGCAATTGACGAATAATAGAAGCAGCCTTTTGCGGATCGATATATCGTGGTGATTTGTCATAAAAGACAAACCCAACAGCATCGACACCAAGCTCGGCTGCCTCAAGCGCATCCTCCAGACGAGTGATGCCGCATATTTTTATACGGGTGCGAGCGTTATCTGATGACATAGACATTGCCATACCCTATGTAGTGCTAGAGAGGATGCCAACAGTGATGCCACATTTCATAAAATCCTCACGCAAAAACACCATTGAACTAGCGCATCTGTCATCGCTTCTCTAAACTGCGGCGATGAACTCGATCATGAACACCTACGCACGCTTCCCGCTCACGCTTGTACGGGGTAAAGGCTCTCGCGTATGGGATGAAAAAGACAATAGTTACCTAGACTTTATTGCCGGCATTGCTGTCAACACATTGGGCCATGCCAACCCGGCTATGACCAAGGCGATAGCGCAGCAGGCATCTGAAATGCTGCACTGCTCCAACCTGTTTCATATTCCCAAACAACAGCTATTGGCAGATCAACTGACAAGCCTGTCAGGATTGGATGCTGCGTTCTTTTGTAATTCAGGTGCCGAGGCCAATGAAGCTGCTATTAAGCTGGCTCGGAAATATTTCTATGATCAGAACTCACCAAGAAGAGCTATTATTTCGGCCACGCAATCATTTCATGGCCGCCTGCTCTCAACGCTGACTGCAACCGGGCAGGATAAAGTAAAAATTGGTTTTGACCCGCTACCACCGGGATTTTCACATGTCCCGTTGAATGATATTGAAGCACTCAAACTGGCCATCAATGATCACACCGCAGCTATCTTGCTCGAACCATTGCAAGGTGAAGGCGGCGTGAATATTGCCGAGACCACTTACCTGCAAGCGGTACGTGAACTATGTGATGAACACGGTATTTTATTGATCCTTGATGAAGTGCAAACGGGCATTGGTCGTTGTGGCACTATGTTCGCATTTGAGCAGGCTGAGATTAAACCTGATATTCTGACGCTGGCAAAAGGACTTGGTGGCGGTATGCCAATTGGTGCGATGCTGGCCAGTGCCGCTGTAGCGCCCTCATTCGGCCCGGGCACGCATGGCTCCACCTTTGGTGGCAACCCGATGTCGTGTACTGCGTCATTGACTGTGTTGCGTGAAATTGCGTCCAACAAGCTGTTGGATAATGTCAATCAACGTGGTGAACAATTGAGACAGGGGCTGCAGGCCTTAGCCCCATCCTTCCCGATCATTAAACAGGTGCGTGGTCTGGGTTTATTGCTTGGTGTGGAATTAAATGTAGAAGCGGCGCCATTCGTTGCCGCGGCAAGAGATAAAGGTCTGTTGATACTTATGGCGGGGCCAAACGTATTGCGTTTTTTGCCCGCACTAAATGTATCAGCTGAAGAAGTAGATGAGGCGCTGACAACTGTTGCCGCTGTATTGAAGGAGTCAAAAACATGGGTATGAGACACTTTTTAACATTGCTGGATGTTACCGAAGAGGAAGCGCGCCATATTTTAGATCGTGCTGCTATCATCAAACGCAAATTAAAAGCAGGTGAGCCACATCGCCCTCTGGAAGGTAAAACGCTGGGTATGATTTTTGATAAATCGAGTACCCGCACACGTGTCTCTTTTGAAGTTGGCATGTATCAGCTTGGTGGTCACGCACTGTTTTTGCATTCCGATGCAACCCAGCTAGGCCGTGGTGAACCGGTTGCCGACTCAGCGCGTGTTTTATCCAGCATGTGTGATGGTATTATGATCCGTACTTACGGTCATAACATTATACAAAAATTTGCCGAATATTCGAAAGTACCTGTCATCAATGGCTTAACCGACTTAACCCATCCATGCCAGATTCTGGCTGATGTGCTTACATTTGAAGAACATCGCGGATCTATTGAAGGCAAGACCGTCGCCTGGATCGGTGATGGTAACAACATGGCCCATTCCTGGATTAATGGTGCTGTTTCATTTGGTTATAAATTGAAATTAGCCTGTCCAAAAGGTTACCGCCCGGATGAAAAACTATTGGCCGCAGCACGTGAGCTTGGCGCCGATATTTCCAGGTCAGATGATCCTGTTATCGCAGCCCATAAAGCTGATCTGGTCAGCACAGATGTATGGGCCTCCATGGGGCAGGAAGAAGAACAAACCGAACGTGAAAAAGCCTTTGCCGGTTTCTGTGTCACTGAAGGTGTGATGACACATGCCAATCCTGATGCCCTGTTCATGCACTGCTTACCAGCCCACCGTGGTGAAGAGGTATCGGCCGGTGTGATTGATGGACCGCAGTCGGTGGTTTGGGATCAGGCTGAGAATCGTCTGCATGCCCAGAAGGCATTGTTGGAATTCCTTCTAAGCGATTAGAAACAAACCAGAACGCGCGGCTTTAGCTTAGTGAGTGCTGCGTGTGACGCGGCGAACCCGCACGTCCAAATCCTACTGAAAGCTATAGTAGTCAGTAAAATTCACGCTCACATCGCGTCACTATGCGTAGCTTTAAAGCGCTTCATTTTGGCATATACCAAATTGGGATATTTCATACGCCCCAACGAACCGTTATATGCACCCAAGGCCCGATCAAGCGTTTTAAATCGATCGATATAGTGCCGGAGAATAGCACAACCATAACGCACATTCGTTTCAATCTTGAGCAAGTTATCTGAAGGGCTGCCCAACTCTTTTTTCCAGAACGGCATCACCTGCATCAAGCCAACCGCCCCAACATTACTGAGGGCAAAATGATCGAAACGTGATTCCACCGCAATCACACCCAACACCAGTTCCGGAGATAATTTAAAACGCTGGCTGTTCACATACACCCAATGCGCAATTGTTTCCGCTTCCCCCTGATCTGGCACCCAGGGATGAATGGTTTGAACAATATCTTTGACCCATACCGTACGCTCAAAATCTGTTTCTTTTACTTCAACAGCTGGCGCGAGCATCTTGCGCAGCTCCTCTTTCTCTTCCGGTTTAATATCAAGCAGACCGATATTTTTTCCCACCATCTGCTTGACCTGACTTTCGGCTAAATGCTGCTTATCTTCCACGGTACTTTGCAACCAGACCGGAATCGTTAAAAAGAAACCGACCACAAAAACACCAGCCAAAATGGCCTTGGGTGCAACACCACCCAAGCGACGCCTTAACTCGTCTGAGTTCAGTTTGAACACCCTGAAGGTTTAAGTCGATCAATCACAATATTGACTGCATCAGCCAAGGCAACTTCACTTCGCTCACCTTTTCGCCACCCCATCTCAACCACACCCTCTTTCAATCCACGGTCACCAATAACAAGCTGCAGAGGTAAACCAAGCAACTCGGCATCTTTAAATTTCACACCGGGACGCTCTTTGCGCTCATCCCATAGCACTTCAATGCCAGCATCCAGTAATTGTTTATAAATCGCTTCTGATGCTTCTAATACCTCTTCAGATTTACCCATGCTAATCAGCCCCAACTGGAACGGAGCCAGCTCTGCAGGCCAGACAATGCCAGCATCATCATTGCACTGCTCAACCACTGCTGCCATCAGGCGCGATATACCAATGCCATAACACCCCATCGTAGCAATCGCACGTTTACCTTCCTTATTCTGGAACATCACTTCCATGGACTCTGTATATTGCGTACCCAGAGCGAACACCTGCCCCACTTCTATACCACGGGAGAGTTCAATAGCGGAGCCGCATTTCTCACAACTGTCACCTGCACGCGTTTCACGCAGATCAACAAAACTGACCGATTCCAGATCACGAGAGATATCCAAGCCTGTGACATGCACATCTTTTTGATTCGCACCGACCACCAAACCCGTCGCATCTTTCAGGCTGTTATCCATAAACACCATAGCGTTCAAGCCTTGTGGGCCGATAAAACCAGTGATACCACCGACAGTGGCCACCTCTTCATCCGTTGCCAGCTCAACAGCATCTGCGGCAAGCGCATGAATTAATTTAATCTCCTGCAACTGGTCATCACCCAACACACAGGCCGCCACAATCACACCATCATTTTCACCACCGCTGACACGATAAACCAGTGTTTTCAGTAGTTGTGATGTCGGCACGGACAAAAACGCAGCCACATCTTCAGCCGACGTCACATGTGGTGTATCCACCGTCTGCAAAGCTGAACAATCAAGTGTTTGCAACTCACGTTGAGAGCTTGCCTTTTCAACATTGGCAGCATAATCACAACCGGAACAGTGGGCGATCAGATCTTCGCCAGACTCGGCCAACACATGAAACTCATGGGTTTTATTACCACCAATAGTGCCGCCATCGGCTTCAACCGGACGAAATTTCAAATTAAATCGCTCAAAAATGCGGCAATAGGTTGCGAACATATTATCATATTCAGCATTCAGACATGCATCATCGGCATGAAAGGAGTACGCATCTTTCATAATAAACTCGCGTCCGCGCATCAAACCGAAACGCGGACGTATTTCATCACGGAATTTGGTTTGAATCTGATAGAGGTTCATCGGCAACTGTTTATAAGAGCGTAACTCACGGCTGAGCAGATCACAAATCACCTCTTCATGGGTCGGGCCCAGGCAGGACCCATGACCATGACGATCTTTAAAACGCAGTAATTCAGGTCCGTATTTTTCCATACGTCCCGACTTTTCCCACAATTCAGATGGTTGCACCATCGGCATCAGCAGTTCCTGCGCACCAGCGCGGGTCAACTCTTCACGGACTACCGCTTCAATCTTACGCAGCACACGCAAGCCCATGGGGAGATAATCATATACACCGGAAGTAACACGACGAATATAACCTGCACGCAGCAACAGTTTATGGGAGACCACCTCAGCATCAGCCGGATCATCACGCAAAGTAGGAATAAATAATTTAGAATAACGCATGGCGGCAATCATAGCGGTGCTTTCGTGATGCAGCCACAGTAAAACATTATCGTAAGGCCAACTTCAACAAGAGTTCAGCTTTCTGAACCCTTAGCACATTGATGACACAAGCCGAACATCACCAGTTGATGGCCGGTCAGTGTAAAGCCTTTTTCATGCGCCGCAGCCAGCTGCAATTGCTCTATTGTTTGATGAGAAAACTCTTCGATATGGCCGCATTCTGTGCATACCATATGATCATGATGAGCTTTATCGGCACGCTCATAACGCTTTTTATCCGCCAATTGAATGGAGTCAATCAACCCCTGCGATTCCAACGCGGCCAAACCTCTATACACCGTAGCAATGCCAATGCTTTGGCCTGCATCAGACATGGCCCTTGCCAATTCATCCGCATCCCAATGTCGATGCGAGGCATTAATAATATCCAGAAGAGCTTGTCGCTGTGTTGTTAATTTAGCCATGACATAACGATAATCGTTATCACCTATCTGTAAAGCCCGAAGTTCGATAGCCGCAGACTAATCGCATTAAAATAGAGTATTCCTTGGGCGATTCATCATCATTCAGACTAAAATCAGGTCAATCTCGCCCTACATTTACGAGGATAGTCATTGATCTACTCTGCGGTAAACACTTACATGGATTCGATGAATATGATGCTGCCCTGAAAAAAGGTGTGAAACTCAGGCAACCCCGGAAACAGTGGCTTCTCCACCCTCAGCAACACCAGCACGCTCTTCCCTGTTGACGGAGACTTCACGTGGTGCATCAATGCCAATGCGTACTTGCCCACCCTTCACATTCAATACCTGAATCTGAATATTATCGCCGATTGCAATCGATTCACCTTTTTTACGTGTTAGAATTAACATGAATGTTCCTCTCTACACATTAGATAGACTACTATATCGGTAAATGCAAGATGAACATGACTTAGCAATATTAAGGCCAACTCCACCTCAAGCCAGTGATAATAGAGCTGATAGAATCATCACTATTCAAATGTAGTGATTAAATCCGTGCTTCCTGTTTCGCTAAATAGACAGCAACCAAACCACTACAACTTATTAATCTGTGGATTCAGCACAAGGGCGCCAAAAATGCTGCATGGCATCGTCCAAGGTAAAATCAGGCAGCCGCTCAAAGTATTGGCGAACCAATGCTGCATCTTCGGCCATATTCAATATCCGGAAACCGGCATCTCCATGCTGCCGCGTGCCAATGGCATCACCACTACCACGCAGGGCAAGATCCGCTTCAGCCAGCTCCAACCCATCATGGCTATGAACCATCTGTTTAAGGCGTTCACTGGAGTTTTCTGAGACCTTTTCTCCGGCAACCAACATGCAATAACCCTGCGCATCAGAACGCCCCACTCGCCCTCTAAGCTGATGCAATTGTGCCAAACCATAACCCTCAGCCTGTTCAATAATAATCAAGCGTGCCTCGACAACATTCACCCCCACTTCCACAACAGTGGTCGACACCAGAATACTACTTGCACCAGAGGAGAAAGCGTCCAGCGCCGCATTTTTTTGTGTTGATTTCATACGACCGTGTAAACCTGTCACATTGGCATCCGGAAAATAGGCCTGTAACAATGCAACACGCTGATCTACAGAGACACCATCCTCATCTTCATCAATGCGCGGCACGATCCAATAGATGCGCCCATCCGCATCCAGAATACGCCGCATGCCTTCAGCCAGCGGTTGCATTTTATGGGCTGCAATAACCCGTGTTTCAACAGGTTTTCTACCCGGCGGCATGCCTCGCATAATGGTCAGATCCATATCCCCATAAAGCGACAGCGCCAGTGAGCGGGGAATGGGAGTAGCCGTCATACCAAGCAGGTGTACAGCATGTTTTCCCTGTTGTTTATCTGCCAGCCCCCAACGCTGACGCACACCGAATCGGTGCTGCTCATCCACCAAAGCCAAGGCCAAACGATCAAATAACACATCATCATTAAGCAATGCATGCGTACCAACAACCAACAAAATATTACCAGACGCTAAGCCGGCCAAAATGTCACGCCGCCGCTTTGCTTTGCAACTACCCGTCAATAAAACAATGCCAAAACCCAATGGCTCCAGCAACGCTTGCAGCGTTTCAGCATGTTGATTGGCCAGCACTTCTGTTGGAGCAAGCAATGCAGCCTGATAACCACATGCAGCCGCCTTGACCATAGCCAGCGCCGCAATCCATGTCTTGCCGGCTCCCACATCCCCCTGCAACAGGCGATGCATACGCCGCCCACTATGCAGATCCGATTGAATATCATGCCATGCCGCTTGCTGCGCGGCGGTCAATGGATATGGCAACGCATCCAGTAACTGCTGACTGACCCCCTCCTGCTGCAAAGCGTGAGCCGGGCAATCCGCCTCTTTTTTCTTATGCCGCATCAGATGTAGGTAGATGATCACCTCTTCGGCTTTCAAACGTTTTAATGCCTTTTGCAAAGTAAACTGGTCAATGTTGTTGGGCATATGAACAGAGATCAAAGCATTGCGCAGTGACGGAAGCGTTGATGCAAGAGACGCATCCAATGGGCTAATCGCCGTTGCTGGTAAAAGCGACAACACATGCTGAATAAAACCGCTCACACGCTTACCACCCAACCCGGCGACACTGCCATAGAGCGCCTGAAAGCCGGGCTGAAACTGTTCTGGCAAACACCAGTCAGGATGTGACATCTGCCAAAACCCTTTCCAGCGTTCAGTCACACCGCGCACGGATATCTCCCGCCCCTCACTGAGACGGGCATCACTCATCATATAACCTGAATGAAAGAAATGTAGTGAGATCTGACCGGAATCATCTGCTATATTCAAACTCACCTGGCGACTGCGGCCATAACCACGCGCTTGCCTGCTTACAATACGGCCAACGATACGGGCAGATTCACCTTCAACGAGTTGCGCAATCGGATAAATATGACGGTCATCAATATAATCCTTAGGCAGATGCAGGAGTAGATCCCCCATACAATGGATATCACGAGCCATGAGCCGCTTTTGCAGACTAGGGCCAATACCGGGAACCGATGCAATCGATTGTGCAAACAGATCGTACATGTGCTGATCATGAACGATGACCCGTGTCGGCTCAAGATGATAATATTCAACAAATAAAAGGGCTGCAATGCAGCCCTTTTGTGAAAGTCAGAGTGAAACTCAGCCTTACTTGCTATAACCTCTATGATGTTTCTTTGCAGCCATGAACTCTTCTTTACTTAATAGGCCATCTTTATTGCTATCTGCCTTATCAAAAAATTTGCCTGCATGATATTTATAAGCCATTTTCTTATCATCTTTACCAATAAAACCATCACCATTCGTATCCATACGGTCAAATTTCTTTTGCGCATATGCGTTACGGGCTTCTTTAAACTCTCCAAATGAGACTTTGCCATCTTTATTGGCATCCATGTTCTCAATGTAGTTGCACGCTTTTTTCGCCTTAGTCGGGCAGACCTTGCCTTCTTCTGCATAGGCCATCGCTGGTACGGACAGGCACAAGGCCGCAACAATAGATAGTGATGTATGTTTCATAAGTTCTCCTTTTACATTACTCGATGGCTGAGTATTTCATCGGTGTGATGAATGCTTGATGAATATTCAGTTGCTCAACAGCTCATTGAATAACAAACGCACCTTGGCCATGCGCTGACGCAATGCATCCGGTGACGTGATTGCAGCATGGCGACGCATTGTCTCCCACTCCGTCGCAGATGCATCACCGGGCAGCTTACCAATGGACGCCCACAGCTCCACACGCAATACGTTTTCCATTTGACGATAATCTCGATAGGTATCGGCCAGAAACGGTATCGACTGGTGCCAGGCTTCTGGTGCGTCAGCCGGTAGATTCTTCAGCATATCAATCACCCTTCGACTACCAGAGCCAAAAATAAGACGGGCATATTGTGCCAGAAATTCAATATCGACTAAGCCACCGGCATCCTGTTTAAGATTAATCACGGCATCTGATTTACTACCCAGATGATCCAGCATTTTGGCGCGCATCTCCATCACATCTGCTGCAAGTGTCTGCGCATTCCGTTTCTGACCCAATACTTCCAGAATCACCGCTTCCACTGCTGCTTTAGCATTTTCAGGCCCTGCTGCAGCCCGGGCTCGACATAAGGCCTGGTGTTCCCAGGTTTGCGCTTCATTCAATTGATAATCGTGAAAACCTGTCAAACTGGTAACCAACACCCCTGAACTACCGGACGGACGCAAGCGTGCATCAAACTCAAAACCTGCTCCAAACGGAGGCTTGCCCGACAAGTATTGAATCATGCGTCGCCCAATGCGCTGGGCATGTTCACCCCGACTGCGCTTGCCAACATGTGCTGCAGGTTCATCGTGCACCAATACAAACACCATATCGAGATCAGAAACCAGCCCCATCTCCTGCGAACCGTGTTTTCCCATCGCCAAAGCTACAAAGGGGAATGCTTCCGGTAGATCCATTTCATACAAACAGAGATGCAATACTGCCGAGGTAGCTGCATCTGCCACATCAGCCAGCCATGCCCCGACCATCATCGCATCCGCCGTATGGGCATCAACCGCCAGAGCACAAAGCAATCGCGCCTGATCCACTGACCGACCAATATCAGCCAATGTCTGTTCCACGTCATCAAAAGCATCAAGACCATCAAGTTTAGCACAGACCTGCTTGATATCCGTTTCATGATGTTCCGTCATCAGGGGCCACTCCAGCCACGATGGATCTTTGACAATATGACCGGCCAAATATTGACTGGCCGATAACACACCAATCAACCAATCCAATACCCCCTGATGCGTTGCCATCAAATCAATCCAGGTAGCACGACCTGAGATCGAACGTATCAATTTAGAGAATGATTCGAGTGCCGTGACCCCATTTTCATCATTCAGCCAGCGTGGCATGGCCCGCTCAAGAATACGTTCCACTTGCACCCGACTACGCTCAGGCAGGGCCCCACGTGACAGACATTCATCAACATGCTGCAGCCCCTGCGACATGCGTCCTGCCCCTGCTTCATCAAGCGCATCAAAACCTTCCACTTTGCCGGACAACCAGCCCTGCACTTGCTGCCCATCCTCACCAACCGGCTTGATATATTTACGGAACGCTGTTTCAACAATTACTGCCTGACGCCGCATCTCCACATCGATATTGACAATACCAGTGGCTGCCGTCAGATATGCACTGTAATCATCCTGCAGCTTATGTGTCTGCTCACCACGACGTGACTGAATAGCGTGCTCCACCCTGCGCCAAAAGCGATATGCCTGTTTCAGAAGTAACACATCCTCTGCACCAATCGCTCCGGCCTGTTCTAACAGATCAATCGCCTGCATACTTGGCTGTACTCTTAAGGCTTCATTTCTTCCCGCATGCAATAGCTGCAATGATTGAATAATAAATTCAATTTCACGAATCCCACCGCGCCCGCGTTTAACATCAAACCCAGCCGCAATACCCCCACTACCAGCCTGCCCGTCAATACGGCGCTTCATATCAGCGAGTGCTGCCACCGTAGTGTAATCAAGGTATCGGCGATAAATAAACGGTACGATCCCATCTACAAAGACCTGACCAAGCAGTAGGTCTCCAGCTACCGGACGCGCTTTAATCAGCATGGCACGCTCCCAGGTTTGACCATATTCGAGATAAAAGTTCACCGTCGCGTCAATATGCAAGGCAATCGCAGCAGCATCGCCACCGGGGCGCAGGCGCATATCCACCGGCCAGACCATGCCATCTACTGTTCGCTCACTCATCAAACGAATCAGCATGCGAGAGAGATGCATATAATACTCCTGCGCCGGCACCGATTGACGTCCACCAGTTGTTGATCCCTCACCCTGCCAAACAAACAGAGGATCAACATCCGAGCCCAGATTAAGTTCACGACCACCGAGTTTTCCTAATCCGATCACACAGAATGATCCGCCTTCTATAGCCCCATAACGCGGAGCCACTAGCCGCTCAGCCATACGCAAGGCCTCATCCATCAAACCTGATGCAAGATCTGCAATGGCTCGACAGGAGATATCCATATCACCGCGCAACCCCATCTCCCACCAGATCAGATGACGATGAGCACGATGTTTACACTTGCGCAGGTGTGCCAGACAACCAACAAGATCACTGCCTTCATATGTTGGCACCCAAACGTCACTACCATCAGGCAGCAGCGCATTGTCCTGATCCACAAACAGGGTTTGCGACTCCTGCTCTAAAACCGTGCGCATCAACATGGTAAATTGTTGGGAAATTTCAAACACCCGGCGCACATCCGCATGCAGCTCAGGTGAGGTTAGGTTAAGTATGGTATCAATCTGTTCGCTCATTGCATGAGTATAACTCGCCTGGAAAAAGTAAAAACCTTCGATTCACCATCAGAAAGCAAATATTTCAATGATTCACGCCATAAAAGCTAAATATTAAGGCATGAATACCGATAGATATAAAACAGGCAGAGCACATGACATGCTCACAACTCGAAGGAGGTCGCTATTGATGCAACAGAGCACTATTAAACTAACCGGAAGATCTCCTTTTGGTAGAGATTTCATTCGCAAAATGGGTAACCACTGGATCGTGAATAGTATCACCGCCCACGTACTCTTTTCTAAACATCCGGGCCCATGGATGTTGCTTGAACATGATCACTTTCAGCGTTGGGTGAACCTAAGCGCTGATCAACACTTTCTCGTTCGCTGGGGTGGCTGGGAAAACCAGTGAACAACTAACACCAGCCTCAGTTATTCACTTAAGGAAGCGCTGATTTATTCAGCATTGTCGCTTTGTAAAAAAAGATAAACCGCGCTTTATAACACACCTGATAATTGATACTTATACTCACTTCATTCATGCTCTCTATTCATAGGAGTAGTCATGAATAAGCGATCATTGAGTAGTCTTATTGGCATTGAGCTCAATCCATCCAGTCATGTAGAAAAAATAGTTTCAGGTCTTGGGGCTTGTCTGGCGATTTATGCAGTCTATAGCATCAGCCATCGAATACTGTCTGAAGATGCAATGCTGATTGTCGCCTCAATGGGTGCGGCAAGCGTATTGCTGTTCGCCGTACCACATGGGCCGTTGTCGCAGCCATGGCCCCTGTTCGGCGGAAACATTATTGCGGCCATCATTGGGGTGACCTGCGCACAATGGATTCCAGATGTATATATTGCAGCAGCCGCTGCCGTAGGCCTCTCCATCACAGCCATGTATTATCTGAAATGTATCCACCCTCCTGCCGGTGCTACTGCCCTGTCTGCAGTCATCAGCGGATCGACAGTCAATGCCTTGGGATTTAGCTATGTTTTGACTCCCGTGTTATTCAATGTGGTCGTAATTTTCTGCATTGCCGTGCTCTTTAATTATCCATTTCAGTGGCGTCGCTATCCCGCCAGCTTGATCAAACATACAATTGAACCTATTTCTTCTCTTGCTGTCGATTCCAAACAGCTCTCCCATGAAAGCATTGCATACGCGCTTAGAGAGATTGATTCATTCATCGATATCAGCGAAGAAGATTTGAACCGCATTTACCAACTCGCCAGCGAATTCGACAACAGCCAAAAAAGGGAGCCGTGATGCGATAGATAAGCTACCTGGTAAGTAGTACAGCTATAGAGTCTGACTATTATTCGTCCCCCAGGGGGGGGAGCTTCTCTTGCTACGCACCACAGGCATTTCCTACGGTCACAATTCGCATTCTGTTCATTCGTGTGTATTCGTGAAAATTCGTGGCTGGATGTTTTTATGGTTAAATAACGTCCCGAACAGCTGCCATAAATTGTTACTTCCCGCTAATGTGCTTTAAACCAAAAAAAGCCACCCTTTCGGGTGGCTTTTTTATTCATTCGAATGGATGCTATATTAGCAGGAGTAGTACAGCTCCATTTCCATTGGATGTGGACGCATACGCACTTCGTTTACATCTTCCATCTTCAATGCGATGTAAGCATCAATCATATCGTCATCCATCACACCACCAGTTTTCAGGAAGTCACGATCGTTGCCCAAGTATTCCAGAGCCTGTTCAAGACTTTCACAAACTGTAGGAATTAACTTACCTTCTTCCGGAGGCAGGTCATACAGGTTTTTATCAGCAGCTTCACCCGGATCGATCTTGTTCGCGATACCATCAAGACCAGCCATCATCATGGCAGTAAATGCCAGATATGGGTTCGAGGTACAGTCAGGGAAACGCACTTCAATACGACGGGCCGGATCAGAGTTTACAACCGGGATACGAATAGAAGCAGAACGGTTACGGTTTGAGTAAGCCAGCATAACCGGAGCTTCAAAACCTGGAACCAGACGTTTATACGAGTTGGTAGAAGCATTGGTGAATGCATTCAATGCACGTGCATGCTTGATGATACCACCGATGTACCACAGGGCTTCCTGAGATAGGTTGGCGTATTTATCACCTGCGAACAGGTTTTTACCGTCAAGCCACAATGACTGATGCACATGCATTGCAGTACCGTTGTCGTTATAGATTGGTTTAGGCATGAAGGTTGCAGTTTTACCGTGGGCATCAGCTACGTTATGCACAACGTATTTGTACCACTGGCACTTATCAGCCTGCTCGATCAACTCACCAAACTTCATCGCCAATTCGCACTGACCTGCAGTTGCTACTTCATGGTGATGACATTCCATCTCCATACCCAGATCCGTCATGACCAATGACATGTCGTTACGAATTTCGTGCAGCGAATCAACCGGAGGAACCGGGAAATAACCACCTTTAACACGTGGACGGTGACCTGTGTTCTGACCACCAAATTTTTCATTTGAATTCCAGGCAGCTTCTTCTGAGCCAATTTCATAGCCAGATTTACCCATTTCATTGCTGTAGCGCATGCTATCGAAGATAAAGAATTCCAGCTCAGGGCCAAAGTATGCTGTATCAGCAATACCGGCTGAACGGATATAGCTCAAAGCACGCTGTGCAACTTGACGCGGGCAACGGTTATAATCCTGACCGGTAATAGGATCGATCACCTGAGCAACCAATACCAATGTGGAAGCTTCAAAGAATGGATCGATATTTGCACTTGCTGGATCAGGAATCAGCGCCATATCGGAATTATTAATTTCACACCAACCAGCTACAGAAGAACCATCGAAGGCGAAACCGTCTTCAAAGTTATCTTCACACAGCGTATGGGCTGGGAAGGTTACGTGCTGCCACTTGCCTTTGGTGTCCGTGAAACGAACATCAACAAATTCGCACTCATTTTCTTTAAGTAGGTCAAAAACCTTTTGAACTGCGTCACTCACAACTGTTCTCCTCTTTTGTATACAGAAAATCCCACCCGGTAAAAATAGGAAGCGAAACTTTGTCACAAGCCTGCAAAAAAGGCAATACAGTGAATAGTCATTTAAAGCTGTTTTAGCACTTTGCTTATTCGTTCACAGATTAAAACAGCGAAGGGAAATGCATGGCACGCTTATAAATTAAGCGAAAGCCGATCAGGATATGCTTTAGGGCCATAGGCCGTCCATGATGTGCTGCAGGGCGGCAGACACCGCCATGGTCATCCCAGCTGCCACCTTTCACTGTTTTTTTCTGATCGTTCCAAGCTGTAGAGGTCCATTCAAA
>JAUZQJ010000069.1 GCA_030951045.1 Mariprofundus sp. | reverse complement strand
CATCATGATTTAACTTGTCTCCGTTAAAAATAATCGGCACACTATTATGAATAATTAAATGTTAGTCAATGTCACTAGCTACTCTAAATAGGCGTGGAAAGATCATGCTGGTATGTAATTAGTAGCGTAAGCGAATGTATTTAGATGGTTGGCGAAAATAGAGAAGTGTTCAGATGCGCGAAGGTTTAACGCTCGTACAAAAATTCGGGGCCCATCTCGATAATGAATTCTACTCTGCGGTTTTTTGCGCGACCTTCAGCCGTTGCATTCGAGGCCAATGGCATGGTGTCGGCGAAACCTGTTGCATGCAATCTGTTCTGGGCAATGCCGAGATTGATCAGTGCCTCTACCACGGTCGCGGCGCGGGCGCTGGAGAGTTCCCAGTTAGATTTAAAGCGTCCCCTTGTTAAGGGGATATCATCCGTGTGTCCTGCCACTTCAATTTTACCGCGATAATTACCCAGTACCTTGGCAATATTTTTTAGCATTAGCCTGGAGTTTTTATTCAGTTCTGTATCGGCTGCACTGAACAGCATATTGGCGTGCATTTGCAAACGTACCTGGCCGGGCGAGAGTTTATAGTCCATGACTCCACCAAGTGAATTGCTGCCTAAAATACGTTGTACATTGTCTTCCATGCCTTTTTTCTGACCCTGGCGCTGTACGGTGGCATTGTCTGAAACCGGAGCACCTTCTGCGGCTGTTTTTTGTGGGGAAGAGGGGGCCTGCATTTTCACACCGGCTTTAGAGTGGCTAATGGCACCCATGATAATAAATAGTGCCAACAACAGGGTCATCAGATCCAGATAGGCTACCATCCAGCCATCTTGTGTGACTGACAGAGAGCTGTGATCTTCCTCGTGTGATTCGCTATCAGGATCTGCCAGAATATGACTGCGAATACTCTCCAGGCTGCTCTTGCTGGATGCAGATGCGTTATTATTGCTTGTTGAACTCATTAGAAATCTTCATCCAGATCGCGTTGCCTTTTAGTGGTTTTTTTTGCTGTGGGCTGGAGTTCATCGGTGAACGAACTGTTAGCGCCGCGCAGTTCATCATCATGCTGAGCGGAAAACGATTTAAGCGTCTCACGAATGAATACCGGGCTTCGGTTACCAGCCAATAGAATAGTACCTTCAACAATCATACGCATAATCATGGCGCGTTTTTCAGTGCGGCGTTCTATTTTAATGGCAATGGGTTTGAAAATAAGGTTGGAAAGCACTAAACCATATAATGTAGTCATGAGTGCGACAGCCATATTATGACCAACATTGAGCAGGTCAGGGCCACCCATGCCATAGAGCATATTGACCATGCCAACGAGGGTACCGAACATACCAAAGGCAGGTGCATAGACACTCATGGTGTGAAAAACATGTGCTTCAGCGCGTTCTTGTTCACGCAAACGCTTAATGCGCCATTGCAAAATATTGACGATTTCATCAGGTGGTGTGTTATCGATGACCAATTGAATGGACGTTTTCAAGAATGGGTTGGCAATGCGTTCAAGTTGATCTTCAATACGCGCCAAATCACCATGGCGGCGTAAACGGGCTGCATGGGCTATTTCGGTAATATCATCCTGGATTGAATATTCATTGTTGCGAAACACATAACCCACGACACGCCATACTTTCGCTAACTCTGAAGTTGGAAAACTGACAAGCGTGGCTGCTAGCGTGCCGCCAATCACAATGAGTAGGCCGGGCAGATTAATGTATACACCGGGTTCAACGGCGGAAAGAAAGATTGATACAACAATAAGGCCCAAGCCAGCCATAATGCCTGCAATAGTAGATAGATCCATCCTGGTCTCCTGAGCATGCGTTACAATTTTGTCGATACGAGGTGAATATCATATCGATATGAATAAGTAGCAATTTTGCGGCCAACATCTGAGGTCCGCGGGTGCACAATACGTTGACGCTTTTAGCGATGTTGGCAGACAATATGCTATATCACGTAAGTTATTCAAGTCATGCATGTTTTAGCGTAACTGGTATTGATGCTGCACTTTAAATCGGATGAGAAAGGGGGATTAGTATGTCATTGCGTATGCTCTGGAGTTTGCTGACTATTTTTTTGGTTGCGATAGTCGCTGTGGTGATGATGGTCAGTATCTCACATATTGAAAAGAAAGCATGGCATCAGAGTGAAGATCAACAGGCTAAATTATTAATTTCACTGCTATCCGATGAATTAAAGATGCCGATGGTGGCAGTATCAAATCCCGAAGTGGATAATTTGATTAAGATGTTTATACAACAAGCTTCAGGAGCGTCAGTTTTTCTACGCTGGGCAAATGGTACAACAGAAAAATTTGGCGAGCGTATTGTTCCTCAAGAAGTTGAAGCATTGTCCGCTTTGACTGGTGAAGCGATGCAAATTCAAGGGCTGGATAAATGGTATGCCATTGGAGTGCAATACAATGCAACCCATCTCGGCACCATCGCTGTCTTTTTTCCGGGTGAATCGTGGAGAGAAAGTGACCTGCAAATTAAGCTGAATTTAACTATTGTTGCAGCCATTATTGCATTGTTAGCATCCTTGTTGGTGTACGGTATGAGTGGGCGTGTAGTCAATCAACTGAGGTTTTTGGCGATGGCATCCAAGCGAGTGGGTAGCGGTGATTTCTCGGTGCAAATTCCAGTCTATTCATCTAATGAATTTGGTAAGTCGTTTCATCAGTTTAATAAAATGGTCTCCAGTCTTGAGCATAGAGAGAAGGTCTTTGATTTGTATGGGCATTATCAACGTCCGAATCTGGTGGCTGATGAATATGACAGGAACACACGGAATGAAAGTTATGTAGAACGCAATGTTACTGTATTGGCACTTGAGATGCATAATTTCGATGACTATATCAAAGAATGTAATCATCAACATTTGATGTCTGATTTGAATCGTGTGTTTGCTCTATTTCAGCAGATTGTACAGGCATTTGGTGGTCACGTGGATCAAATTGTTGGAGATCGCCTGATTGCAGTGTTTAATCACCCCTTTGATTTGAAGTCGCATGAGAATCAAGCTGCCAAAGCAGGTCTGGCGCTCATTGAAGCGAATATACGCTTGAATCAGAACGAGGATGATGTCAACAAGATGCTGTTTACAGTTGCCTTGGCTATTGGAGAAGTGATTGTAGGCCATCTTGGTGTGGGGCGCAGAAAAGAGTTTACCGTTGTTGGTGCACCAGTGGCTTTGGCACAGCAGCTGTCTCAACTATCAAATCTTCAGGGCTTATCGGAAGATTCTCCATCCGTTGTCGCGCAATATGGAACGATGTTATCTCTGGGACATGGTTTTAAACAAAAGGATTTGGGTAAGCAAAACCTAGCTGATGGAACCGCTGTACGTTGTATTCGTATCTTGGCGGGTGAAGCCTATGTGAGTCAGGAAGTGGATGAAGTTGTGAATAAAGCGTTGAAACGTTCTGAACCTGAAGAACTTTATGAAGATGAAGGCTGGTGATAGAGTAATCGCATTAAAACGCTCTGTGTTTACTATCATTATTCAGCATATTTCACCGCGAAGGACACAGAGTTGCGCAAGAGAGTTTACCTCGGGATGAACACTGCGTCCTTTGCGGTGAATGTCTTTAGCCGTTGCTGCAATCAGTCACCAGTACAGATACGATCAATCAACTCTTTCGTGGTTGGAATAAAACCATTGGCATAAAACGGATCGTCTGCAAACCGGTAGGCGGCATGGCCGGCAAACATCAGATTATTGTCCGGGTCATCCCCATGCCCAATATCTTGCAATGTTTTCTGAATGCAGAAGCTGCGAGGATCGGCTTTGTGGCCGGTCGTGCCCTGTTCATTGGCAGCCCAGTTACTGAATTTACACATGGAGAGGCAGCCCATGCAGTCAAGTTGATCCTGACGAATTTCCTTGGCTTTATCCGGTGAGACAAAAATCAATGTGGAGTCAGGGCTTTGTAGCGGTTTGTTAAACCCTTCGGCTATGAATGCATTGGCACGTTTGAGGTCGGTCTTCGTCAGGTACACTTTTTTATTGCGTACACCAAATTTAAATAATTCTGAATGATCACCAGCCGGATGATCTACAAAAGCTGTTTCCCGGTCTGAGCGTTCATACAGCTCATGCAGAAATGAGTTATAGACGGCAGATGAATAAAAACCTGTAGGTGAAAAGCGATTCAGGCTGATGTCACCCTCTTTCAAGGTTAGTAGTCGCTTTTTCCACAGATCAGATATTTGGCTCTCTTGCGTGAGTAGTGGACGTGTACCGAATTGAAAGGTGATAGGGCCAATTTCAGGATTATTCAACCAGTTTGACCATTCACGTAAAAACCAGACACCACCAGCCATTATGATAGGGGTATTCTGCAGGCCAAAGTCATTCATGGTTTTGCGTAAAGCAGCCACACGCGGGTATGGATCTTCCGGCACATTTGGACTTTCTGAGTTGGACAGGCCGTTGTGTCCGCCTGCTAACCAAGGGTCTTCATAAACAACACCACCTAGTAGTTCAGGCTGTTTGCGATATGAACGCAACCAGAGAGCTCTAAATGCGCGTGCAGAGGAGATGATTGGATAGTAGTGCACATTGTGTTTGGCAGCCAGTGTTGCCAGCTTGAATGGCATACCTGCACCGCAAGTGATGCCATGAATCATGCCTTTTGCACCTTCCATGACCCCTTCGAGTACACGTTCGGCACCACCCATTTCCCACAATACATTCATGTGCAAGCGGCCTTCACCGCCAGATATTTCATGGGCGATTCTGGCTTGTTTAATACCACCATCGATGCCTTGTTGGACCAGTTCTTCAAAGCGCTCTTTGCGGCTGCGGCCTTTATAAACAGTGCGGATAATATCACCATTTTCATCGGTGTTATCAGCATTTACTGCTGAAAAGGTACCGATTCCACCAGCAGCAGCCCATGCCCCTGAGCTTTCACCTGTAGAGACTGCGACACCTTTGCCGCCTTCTATTAACGGTAATACTTCTTTTCCTGAAATCATCATGGGTTGAAGTTCAAATGACATGAATACTATTCCTTAGTTCCCTAGGTTTATGAGAGAGGGGGTTATTATCCTGCTTATGATTTGGAGAATCTATCAAATACGTCTGCCAGTGGCAAAGCTGATGGTTGGCGGTGTAGTCTCCGCACATGAGAAATTTGAATTGTTACGCTGTAGTAGTGCCGGGTCTTGAAGGTCTGGCGGCAGATGAATTGCATGAATTGGCTGCACATGATGTGGTGATGGGTGATGGTGGTATCGCATTTACCACTAGTATGGATGGTCTGTTTCGCATCAATCTACGCAGTCGTTGTATTACCCGTGTATTGCTTCGCTTGTCGAGTTCCAAGGCTCTGACCTTTCCTGAGCTCTATCATCAGGTCAGAAAAATCGGCTGGCAGCATTATCTTGGTGAAAATGTCAGCGTCGATGTCAAAGCCAGCTGTCATCGTTCTAAACTATTGCATTCTGGTCGTGCCGAGCAGGCTGTGTTGGATGGTATTGTCGCTTCGGACAATGTGCGGGTGAATGAGTCTGGAAAAATAGTGCAGCAAGTGATGCTGCGAATAGACGATAATATATGCACGGTAAGTATCGATACATCGGGTGAACGCCTTGATCGACGTGGTTATCGTAAATTCTCGGGCTTAGCTCCAGTACGTGAAACGATCGCTGCATCTATCTTGCGTTGGATGCAGTGGACACCTGACGAGCCATTGATTGCGCCCATGTGTGGTTCAGGCACGTTTGCCATTGAAGCAGCTCTAATTGCTGGCAAGAAAGCGTCAGGCCTGCAACATGATTTTCCGTTTGTTCGCTGGCCAAATTTGAAACAGAAGCGCTGGCAGCGAGCGCTGCAGAAAGCTGAATCGATGCATTCGGATGCCAGACCACAAATTTTCGCATCCGATTTAGCGGCAGGAGTGCTCGATCAAGCACGCGAAAACGCCACGCTTGCAGGTGTGTTTGATCATATTGTGTTTGCACAACTGGACGCACGTCAACTCACTATGCCCGAAGGGGTGGAAGAGCCTGGTTTGATCGTTTGTAATCCACCTTATGGTGATCGGGTGAAGGGTGATGTGTCATCATTGTATCGTCAGCTGGGTAAACAATTTAAACAGCATTTCCCCGGTTGGAAGATGGCTGTCATGGTGCCGGATCAGGATTGTGAAAAAGCACTGGGTCTGTCTGTGAAAAAACGTTTGAAAATCAAACACGGCGGAAAATGGCTCAATGTGTTGTCGGTGTCATAATTATTTAAGTCGTGAATTTCATCCTTCGAATGGCTGGTTGTGCAAAACAGACGTTTAATGTTAATGGATCTGGTTCTTTGGCTAAAGAAGAGATGCACGCGTTTATTGCAGTAAATAAGCTTAGCTCTTCATGGAGCCATGTTTATTCCGTTGATCCAGGGCCCTTTTTATTGGGGCCCTATTTTTTTAGGAATAAAACATAGGCTGGATTGTTTGTCTCTTCTACATGGGGGTATGCCAGTGCTTCAAGATAAGCTTCAAATTCTGAACGCTCTTCAAGGGGCACTTCAAAGCCGGCTAGAACACGTCCAAAGGCCGCAGCGTGATTGCGGTAATGAAACAGTGAAATATTCCAACGGGCGGCTGCTCTGTTAAGGAACTCCAGCAAAGCTCCCGGGCGTTCAGGAAATTCAAATCGGTATAACACTTCGTTTTCCACCAGACCGGAGCGGCCGCCAACCAAATGTCTGATGTGCAGTTTGGCTAGCTCGTTATCGTGCAGATTCAGTGTTGGCAGTCCGGCCACTTTCATGGCTGCTTCCAGAGCCAGCGCTTCATCATTATCAGTGATGCTGATGCCAGCAAATACATGAGCTTCGTTGCGTGAAGACATGCGATAATTGAATTCGGTAATGTTTCTGTCACCAATGATGCTGCAAAAATCAAGAAAAGACCCCGGTCGTTCGGGAATGGTGACGGCAAACAGCGTTTCTCTGCCTTCACCCATTTCTGTACGTTCAGCAACATGACGCATGCGATCGAAATTCATGTTGGCACCGCTGTTAATGGCGGCAAGCAATTGACCACGGGCACCAGTCTGTTTTACATATTTTTTTAGTGCGGCCACCCCAAGAGCTCCGGCCGGCTCAACAATGGAACGGTTGTCTTCGTAAATGTCTTTGATGGCAGCACAGATTTCATCGGTATCCACCAGTATGATCTCATCAACATATTGCTGAACCATTTTGAATGTATGTTCGCCCACCGTTTTGACAGCTACACCATCGGCGAAAATACCTACCTGATCCAGCGTGATGCGCTTTCCGGCTTTGATCGAATCATGCATAGCTGCTGAATCAACAGGTTCTACACCTATGATTTTTGTATGCGGTGAATTGGCTTTGAGATACACCGCTATACCTGCTATCAGGCCACCGCCACCGATAGGTACAAATACGGCATTCAGATCACCCGGGTACTGGCGCATCATCTCTTCAGCAATGGTACCCTGGCCGGCAATAACCTGTGGATCATCATAAGGATGTACAAAGACCATGCCGTTTTTCTCGCATAGCTCTAGCGCATAGGCACTGGCATCAGAATAACTGTCGCCAAACAAAATCACATTGCCGCCCAGGCGTTTGACAGCCTTGACTTTGATTTCTGGCGTGGTGTTGGGCATCACGATGGTGGCATCAATGCCAAGTTTGTTCGCTGAGAGTGCTACGCCCTGAGCATGGTTGCCGGCAGATGCACAGATGACCCCCCGAGCGCGTTCATTGTCGCTTAACTGGGCGATTTTGTTGTAGGCTCCGCGCAGTTTAAAGGAGAAGACAGGTTGCAGATCTTCACGTTTAAACAGCACCTCATTATGCAGACGGCCGGACAATTTTGGTGCCAGTTCCAATGGTGTTTCAATGGCTACGTCATAGACGCGTGCTTGTTCGATAGCCTCAAGGTATAAATCGCTCATGGGCGGCTTGCTACCACGAATGAAGAAAGGATTCGATATTGAAGATTGTTTCGGTTGATCAGATGGATAGAGGGCTGGCGTATGCCGAGTCCTGTTTTGAAACTTTTCGCGTGATTGATGGCGTCGTGTTTGACTGGGCGGGGCATTGGCAACGTTTGATGACGGGGCTGTTTGAGTTTGGTGTATCCTTTTCAGAAGAAAAGAGTGAGCAGATCCGTGTTGCTTGCCTTGTTGAAGCTGAGAAAACAGGCATAGACAGTCTGCTGCGCTTGACAGTCACTGCAGGCGAGGCGGGTTGGGGCTTATTAAGTAAGGCCGTAGAGCCGCTAGTATATATTCAATCGATGCGATACTGCTCTGATCACGCCCCGATTAGATTGAGACTGAAAAGCTGGCCATTTCCATTGAAAGAGAAATACGCAAAGTACAGTGGGGATTACGCTGAAACATCACGTCTACTGCAGGGTGAAAAAGATGTACACCTGTTGTTTGAACAGCATGGCATGTTAATGGCAGCAGCAACTGCGAATATATTGCTGTTTAGAGATGGTGCATGGCATACACCGGTAGCAGGTATGGGGGTGTTAGCAGGCAGAGTGCGTGATTTTTTTATCCGCAAAGGATTAGTGAATGAAAACCCATGCCCACTATCGTGGTTGGATGACTGTGAGGCTGCTGTGGTGTGTAATAGCGGTATGTTTATCACGTCTGTAGCAGATATTGCTGGTATTCAACGACTACATCCAATGCACACGGAGCATGCTGCGATTGTATTGTTGAGAGAAACCTTACGTCAGGAAGAGGGTGTGCAAATATGAGTAAAATATTACTACGTTTGTTGTCAGCAACAGTGTTCATGATACTGGCTGGGATAGGCTGGGTGTATCTGCAATGGGCAGAAGCGTATGTGCCTTTAAAGCCGGTGGAAGTTGCTATACCGCAAGGTGCATCGACGATAAAAATCGCACGTTTGTTAGAACAGAAACATGTTGTTTCATCACGGTATCTATTTCGCTTGTTGGTGCGTCTTGAGGGGGTGGGAAATCATCTCAGTAGCGGTCTGTATCGTTTTGAAGAACCTGCGACTATGGCTGCAGTGATTGATCGCTTGCAAGGCGGTGATGTAATGCATTTTCAGCTCACCGTACCGGAAGGATTGAGAACGGATGAGGTTATGAGGCTATTGGCAAAAAAAACGGGTACGGATCTGAATGATTGGCATGCTGCGTTGAACAAGCTGTTGCCGGGCCAGTCAGAAGGGCGCCTGTTACCTGAGACATATCAATATAATAAACCGTTGAATATCACGAAGATATTAACATCGATGATAGATGCTCAGAATAGGGTTATAGCTGAACTCTCCAGCGATGCAGATAAACAACAACGACTACGCATTATGGCCTCAATTATTGAAAAAGAGACCCGTATTGAAAAAGAGCGCCCATTGGTGGCTGCTGTGATTCGCAATCGATTAAAAAAAGGGATGCCATTGCAGATGGATCCGACGGTGATTTATGGCATTTGGAAAATGACTGGCTCTTTCTCAGGTAATATTCGTAGAAAAGATTTAATGACGAATACACCATGGAACAGCTATACCAATCGTGGCTTGCCGCCTACACCAATCGGCAACCCCGGAGCGGCATCATTGCGTGCAGCGGCTGTCCCCGCTGATGTTGATTATTTGTTCTTTGTGGCTGACGGTACAGGTGGTCACCAGTTTGCCACTAGCTTCGCCGATCATCAGACCAATGTTAAACGCTGGGTTAATATTGAGAGGAAAAACAATCGTGCGAATCCATGAGCAAACGCTCATTGTGGAAATTATGATGCCTGCCCGGCAGCAAAATCGTTTTCAGGGCTTGTTATTGGGTGAAGATGGGTTGGCTGTTGTGCGGTGTTTAGATCCTGAAAAAAAGAAACTGCAGTTGTGGACAAGTGCCGTGCAGAAAGAAGTGCTCTATCACTGGTTGGATGAGCTGCCCGATAGCTTGCAAGTCCAAATCCTGGATGAGTGGGTTTGGGATGGATGATGTAAGGAGACCTCTTTGATCGATTCAGGAGGGCTTGATGTATTGAACCCTGTAAGGAATCAGCGCTTTTTTAACCGTTGATTGCATAATGAGCCTAAAATGACACAGGCTCCGGAAGATTCCAGAGCCTGTGTTTGCGTTATCATTTAAACCTCTACCGTGAGCTTGGTGCGTTAACCGTGTTGAATAAACATACCACGATTGATGTCGCCAATACTAACCATGCCACATAATTTACCATCATCGACTACTGGCAGACGGCGCAGGTTTTTCAGGCCCATAAAGGATGCTGCTTTTAAGACCGGCATGTCTGAGGGAACTGACATCGGATTTGGTGTCATCACTTCATTAACCTTCATGCACATGACGCTCTTATAGTTGTCTTCCATCTCTTCAAAATCACGCGCTGATTTGGCATCGTGCATATATTCACCAAAGTTAGGATAAAGCGGCAACATGGTGTCGCGAATGGTGATGATGCCAATCAATATGCTTTCGTCATCATTGTCTACTACTGGTAAAGAGCCGCAACGACGCATTACCATTTTTTGTGTGGCATCGTGCAGGGTGTCGCCTGCTTTGCAGCTGATGCTGCCATGTGACATTACTTCTGAAACTTTCATGAATCCTCCCGAAACTTGAATCGGCGGATGAAGCGGCCGAGTTGGAGGCGTACTTTAGCATGGAATGATACGCTTGTGCAGATGCTTTGTAATTGGACGTAGGGAGTCGCATGAAATATATACTGTGTTTTACTACCTCATTGTTCAGCACTTTCACCACAAAGTTAGCCTAGGGCACCTTTTTTCTCGCAAACTCGATTCACCTTGGTGCAGAGGAACGCAAAGTAAGTCAAAGTGTAAAAGTAGACGGTTATAGTATGGCTTAGACAGGTTGATTCCCAACACATTAAAATATAAGGGTTTACTCTGCGAAACTTTGCGTACTCTGCGGTAAATGCTTTTAATGTTTTAATGTGATGGACTAGAGTTGGTTGACACTCCATGTTGACGCGGTATGGTTCCGCGCCTCACTAAAGGCGCAGCACAAGCTGTAAGGAGTTAACAACGTGGCAAATCATGCATCAGCACTCAAACGTGCTCGTCAGGATCAGAAAAAACGTCTGCAGAATCGTACCCAGAAAGGTGCTATGCGTACTGCAATTAAGAAAGTTTTGACCGCTGTAGAGGCTGGTGATAAAGATACCGCATCTACTGCATTGCGTCAGGCAACATCATTGCTAGATCGCGCTGGTCGCAAAAATCAGCTTCATGCAAGCACTGCATCGCGTAGTGTTTCACGCTTGAATGCTAAAGTGAAAGCTATCGCCTGATCGATTGATCGTTTGAATTTCAAAGCCCGTTGAACCGTTGGTTCAGCGGGCTTTTTTTGTGAGCTTTAATGTCTTTTGTATTGTGATTTCAGCATATTTCACCGGCCGCGCCTGTGCATCCATGCGCCCGCGGCATTCGGGCGTCCTGCCCATCACAGATTTAGCCCCCCCCCCCCCGAGGGGTGAACTCTGCGTCCTCTGCGGTAAATGCGTTTGAACATCTTAATGCGATTGACTTACTGTGTTAACCTGAATAGCTGCATGGTGTTTTTTTTCGTGTTGTACAATTAAGGTTTCATTCATCTTGCAGAATTATTATGCTGCGACTGCATACGGAACCACTGAACAAGCATGGAGAGCTTTTTGCCTGAGAATATCCGCGAAATCCCCTATAATTATACATC
>JAUZQJ010000068.1 GCA_030951045.1 Mariprofundus sp. | reverse complement strand
AATCTGTATAATACCGCATATCCTGATGCGACCATGAAAGGCGTATTATCAGGTGCGGCACTGCTGAGTAATCAGGATATAAGCGCTCGTCCTGTGAGTTCGATTGCATTGAATATTGCCGGTGTGCCGATTACTCGCAATCGGGTCTATACTGATGTTAATGGTTTCCACATTGTCAGTTGGCCGGGTAATATTTTGACTAATGAAACAGGAACGGTGTTGTTTGCGTTGGAACTAGATCAAAATAATACGCTGGGAAGCACTGTGTTTACGTTGTATTCAGTAAATCCTGCAACCGGTGCTATGACTACTGTGCCAGGGGCTACAGGGCCGCTTCCTGCTGGTGATGTTATGAATGGTTCTGGTTTTGTTTCAGGAACCAGTAATATTTATATTCCGGGCTCTACAGGCGGGATAATTGGTTATTGGGATATGAATTTCGTAGCGCTTTCGCTGACATTTCGACCAACAACTACACCCGCCGGCCTTTTCAGGTTTAATTCAGATGTGCTGCGTTCAGATGGGACAGCAACAGGACTGGTGCATTGGTTTGATGGTGACTATTTCACTTCACAGTTTGCTGCGGTTTCTCAGGATTCTGTAACTGGTGCTACAGCAGTGCGAGAAAAGTATGCATTTGGACTGGGTTTTGATATCACTCCTGTGGGCACAGACCCAACATTGGGTTGGCTGGTCTTTGATCCGACCAATAGCGATTTGATGCGTGTCGTCCCTGGTGTTTTACCTACGTCTGCCAAAGTGTATTTCGCACCACTCCTTACTGGTGGAGGGGTTGGTGGTTTCGGACACCTTGTTGGTGGAAACTTTGCCGATAGCTCGAACATGCCTGTTGTCCACTTCTACCCATTACCAGCTCTGGCTAGCTTTCCAGCGCCTGGGGTGGTTGACGTATTGCCATAAGGCGAAATCGTTTGCATCAATCGCTTCTTCTGCGTGGGCTGAAATATGCCAGTCTCATGCTCGCTGTTGCTTCCCTGCTTTCATTGTTCTGGGTATTCAGTGTGCCTGAAAAGCACTCTAGCCTGGAAGAGGTTTCTAATATGACGATGCCTGGAGGCATGATAAAAGCACAAGGCTTTCATTATACTGAATATGTTGATGGTAAGGCGGCATATAAGATGTCAGGTGAAGAAGTCCACGATGAACATGCGCGTATCGGTTCGATGCGTATATCGGTGATCAAAGAAGTTTTTGTTAAACATCCACAGTTAAATATACTTGTGGGAGCGGGCAAAGGCTGGGTGCTGACAGCGAGAGAAGGAAAGATGCTGGGAAGTCGGAAGAAGCTAACCTTAACAGGTAATGTGCTGGGTAGAAGCAGTAATGGTGGTGCATTTTCAGCCAATAAGGTGTTGGTGGATATCATACAGGGCAGTGTCCAGTTGAAAGATGGTTATGAGCTCAAAACTCTGCGCCGTAATGAACGAGGTATTTTGACTTCACTATAATCATACCTTGGCGCTGTGGGCTGTGTATGAAGCTTATTAGAAACGCTGATGATGTGTGAAAATGAGCATGTTGTCTTAGATATGAAGTGATAGTTGGATTGAAAAGGTAGGGAGGGGGTTCTTATCTCAAAACAGAAATCACATGGTGTGTATTGGATTATTGCGCTGTTGATCGTGTTGCCGGCATGTTTTGCTGTGTTTCAGCCACCGTTGATTGTGCAGTTCCTGGAAAATAAGACTTATGATTTTCGTTTTATTATGCGTGGTGAGAGAGATCCCGGCCCCGAAGTCGTTATTGTTGGTATTGATGAACAGAGCTTAGAGCACATTGGTCGCTGGCCATGGCCGCGTGCTACACTTTCCAAATTGCTGCAAAAAATGGCAGAACAGGAGCCTGCCGTGATCGGTGTGGATATTCTGTTCAGTGAACCGGAGCTTTCACAAGGCGAAGTGTCGTTACGGCAGATTCAGGATGTGTTGCAACAGAAACAGATATTGGATGCTGATCTGCAAGGTGTCATACAACGTCTGCAATCGGAAGCCTCACCCGATCAGCAGCTCGGCAGGGTGTTATTGGATTATGCCCACGCAGTGTTGCCGATTGGTATGTTGATGGATCACCCGGAAGATAAAACCCATGTCCTGCAAGATGCCTTGTTTGATTTTTCTTTTATGATGGTCAAAGAAGAGGCTTACCAACGACCATTCTGGGCTAGGCAATCATTATTGCCAGTCGATGACGTGCTTGATGGGGTGGCCAGCCTAGGCCATGTATTTACCAGTTATGATCAGGATGGTGTGATTCGTTGGGAGCCTTTGTATGTGAAAATGGGTAGTGCAGAAGCAGATGAGTTGTATATCCCATCATTCGGTCTGGAGGTTGCACGGCACTACATTGGTCTGGATAAACAGAATATGCAGCTGTTGGCAGGCAGCGCTGTGGTGCTGGATGATTATGTGATGTCGACCGATATCACTGGCCGTGTGCTGATTAATTTCCTGGGGCATGCACGCACATTTAAAACGATCTCTGCCTATGATGTGATGCAGGGTAAAGAGCATATTTTGAAAGATAAAATCGTCATGCTTGGTATGACCGCGCTTGGTACAACGGATATTCATGTTACACCATTTTCACGTATTCCGGGGGTCGAAAAACAGGCCGCTGTGATTGAAAATATCTTGCATCGAAATTTTATGGTAAAGGAGGAGTTTACCAAAATATTTACCGCTGCATTTATTGTGTTGGGGGCGATATTCCTAGTGCTGTTACTGCCTAGGACGAAAGCATGGGTGAGTGCTGTGTGCTCAGTGCTGCTACTGATTGTATATATGGTGGGCACACAATACCTGTTTGTGTATCAGCGTTTATGGGTGGATTTGATGGTGCCGAGCGGGGCTATTTTATTTCTCTACACCACGATGATTGGTTATCGATTTTTTAAAGAGGAAGCACACTCCAGAAAAATTCGCAGTATGTTTTCATCTTATACCACTAAAAAAGTGGTGGATGAACTGCTTGAGCATCCTGAGTTGGCCTTGCTGGGCGGCACCAACAGGGAAGTGACCGTGATGTTCTCTGATGTGCGCAGTTTTACGACCTTTTGTGAATCTCGTACACCGGAGGAGGTGATCGCATCGCTGAATGAATTTCTGTCGGAAATGACCGATGTTATTTTTGCCTGGGATGGCACCTTGGATAAATTTGTCGGTGATGAAATTATGGCGTTTTGGGGCGCACCAGCGGTCCAGGAGGATCATGCTGCGTTGGCCTTTTGCTGCAGCCTGGGCATGATGGATAAAATCACGGAAATGAAGAAAGACTGGGTAAGTCGTGGCCTGGAGCCCATGGACATCGGGGTAGGGCTGAATTCCGGTAATGTGGTAGTGGGGAATATCGGCTGCGAAGGCAAGAAGATGGATTACACCATTATTGGCGATACTGTGAATCTGGGGGCACGTGTGGAAGCGATTACACGTGAATATAATGATTACCTGATTATTACTGAATTCACATGGGAACGTCTACAGCCTTATCTTACAGAAGATACCAATGGCACCTATTCTATTATCCTGCCACAGGGCGGCTTTGAACAAGTGCATGTGCGGCCGCTGGAAGAAGTGAAAGTGAAGGGTAAAGATAAGCTAGTGATGATTTATGAGGTTGCCAAAGAGAGCTGGGGCACGCCTAAACCCAAGACCTAGGTGGCAGCGATTTAGTTTTTTCCTCAGCTACTCAGTGGGGAAGTGTTTGTTACTCATCGAGATACATTGGTTTGTTGTCGGCTAAAGCCAGCCAGCCTCTGGCGATGCGGTAGATGATCCAAATGCTTACGCCGACGAGGATAAAATAACCAATGCCGATGAGTAGTGTTATCACTCCGAATCCCGCCCATAACAGGGAAAACCAAAAGGTTCTTATTTGCCATCTGAAGTGCGATGTTAACCACGTATCTGCAACATCCCCCTGTTTAAGGTAATTGATGATGAGAGCAGCAATAAAGGTGAAGAATAACAGGAATGATGCCGCCTGCAGTGCATAAACCAGTGTGGTGGTTCTGATTGCAGATTGGGTGCGGTCATTGTCGTTAGGTTGATGATTATCCATCATCATCTTCCGTCATAGGCTGCTGAACCTCTAATACCAGTTTGGCGGTGACGGCACCGGCTTCCAGTAGATCGTGCGCTGCTGCTGCCTTATCAAGTGGCAAGGTGTCGGAGACGAAGACAGAGAGCTGTTGTTGATCAAAAAATTGGGCGCATTGGTCGAGAATATCGCCATGATGTTCGGCTGCATCCGTCAATCCCGTCAACATCGGGGTAAGCATTAGCTCCTGAGATACCCGAATATTGCGCAGGCGAATATTTTGCCAGTCGGCATTCGCAGGCACCTGAAGAACAGTGACGATATCACCATAGATGCGTGTAGCATTGACCAGTTGATTAAAGGCATCGCCACCAACCGTGTCTAGTGCAGCATCAACGCCGCTACCATCTGTCCATGTTAACAGAGCTTCACAGACATCCTGTTCCTTATAGTTGATAATCAGGTCAGCACCGAGTTGGCGTACAAAGTCGGCTTTTTCTGTGCTACTGACTGTGGTGGCAACGGTGCATCCGGCTAGCTTGGCTAACTGAATCGCAACATGCCCGACACCACCTGCACCGGCATGAATGAATACCTTTTGACCACCTTGAATGCGGGCGCGATCAAATAGTGCTTCCCAGGCTGTGATCAGCACCAACGGCGCTGCGGCGGCATCAATGAAATCCAGACAATCCGGCTTGATGGCAGCAAAGCATTCGGGAACTGCGATGTATTCGGCATAGTTGCCAGCTTGTTGGCCTAAACCACCGTAGCAGTAATAGACAGCATCGCCTGCTTTGAAGCGTGTCACCTTAGCGCCAACGCGTTCAACAACACCGGAACCATCACAGCCGAGAATCGTTGGATTTGGCTGTTTTATCATGGGGCCATTCATACGTACTTTGGTATCGACCGGGTTGATTCCGGCGGCCATGACCTGGATCAACAGTTCATCGTCACCGCATTCCGGGCGTTCGATTTCTGTGAGTTTCAATACACTGCTTGAACCTGCTTCAGTCATGATGATTGCACGCATGATGTTGTTGCTCCTTGATCAATAAATTGAAGATCGGATTTCAGCACAATTGAAGGGTGAATGAAACCGGTATCATTTTTTTTTCTCAAGCGTAAAATGCCGCGCCTCTATGAAACATCAATTTTCTTCCCATATCGATGCACAAAAAGAACTGCCAGCCAGAGTGGCCTTGTTTGATACAACGCTGCGTGATGGGGCTCAAACCGCTGGTATCAGTTTTTCAGTCGAAGATAAAAAACGTATTGCCAATCGTTTGGCTGAATTCGGCATAGATTGGATTGAAGGCGGCTGGCCTGGAGCCAGCCCTAAAGACGACTTGTTCTTTGAACAGATGAAGGGGCGAGATTGGCAGCAAAGTAAGCTGGTGGCCTTTGGCTGTACGGCACGACCAGGGCAGGCCGTGCAAGATGATCGTGGCTTGAATCTGTTGCTCGGTAGTGGCGCTGATGCAGCCTGTATTTTTGGCAAGAGTTGGGATGTGCATGTTACCAAGGCGCTGGGTATTTCATTGCAAGAGAATCTGCATCTGGTGCGGGAATCGGTGGCTTTCCTTAAACAGCATTTTGACACGGTGTTTTTTGATGCTGAACACTTTTTTGATGGTTTCGCAGCCAATGAGAGCTACGCTTTGAATGTGCTGGAAGCTGCTGTTGAAGGCGGAGCCGATGCGGTTGTGCTATGTGATACCAATGGAGGTTCGACGCCATTTCCGGTCTTTGATGTGGTATCACAGGTAAAACAGCATCTACCGGGACAAGTGCTTGGTATTCATGCGCATAATGATTGTGAAATGAGTGTGGCCAACTCGGTGGCTGCTGTGCGTGCTGGCGTGAGTCATGTGCAGGGTACGATGAATGGGATTGGTGAGCGTTGTGGTAATGCCAATCTTGTTTCTATTATACCTGTATTACAGTTGAAAATGGGGATGGATTGCGGCGTGTCACCTGAACGCTTGAGTCAACTCTCTTCGCTATCTCATTTTGTCAATGAGATGGCCAATCGTCTGCCGTGGTTGCATCAGCCCTTTGTAGGCCAGAATGCGTTTGCCCATAAAGGAGGCATTCACGTTTCAGCTATTCGTAAACAGAGTGATTTATATGAACATATGGATCCCGTGCTGGTTGGCAATGAACCCCGTATTTTGGTGTCGGATCAGGCAGGCCGTAGTAATATACTGAGCAAGCTGCAGAAATTGGATCCTGATGCAGGCCTGGATGCGGGTAATCCAGCTGTAGCTGATGCTTTGCAGCGCATCAAATATTTGGAGTCGATTGGTTATGCCTTTGAAGGTGCAGATGCTTCGTTCCAGCTATTATTGTATCGCTCTATGCTGAAGTTTAAACGCCACTTTGAGTTGATTCGTTTCCGTGTCTATGACGAAAAACGTGGTCATGATCTGGATACCGAATCAGAGGCTACGGTGCAGGTACGGGTTGCAGGGAAAATGACCCATGCGGCAGCACTTGGTAATGGTCCGGTCAATGCGATGGATAAAGCATTGAGAGCGGCATTGGTTGATGCATATCCCATTCTTGAAACGATGTTCATGACTGACTTTAAAGTGCGTGTGTTAACCAGTAAAGAGGCGACTGCCGCGGCAGTGCGTGTGTTGATTGAATCCACCGATGGGAAGCGTAAATGGAGCACTGTTGGGGTTTCCACCGATGTATTGGAAGCTACCTATCGGGCGCTCAATGATGCGATTGAATACAAATTGGTAACCGAACACGTGCCACCGCCTGAAGCGGAAAATTCGGGCGACCTGTCAGGGGTGAATGGTAAGCAGTAAGCGTACTCTGATAGATCGTCAGAGTAGCCTCATTACATCTGATATATCACTATTACAATCCCAGTTCGAAGAAGCTGGAGCTCTTCTGATTCTGTGGGCTGTTTTCAGGACTGGTGGCAGGAGACTCTTGTGTCGGTGCAGTATCTGTACGGAATGCCTCCATAAAAATATCGGTGCTGTCAGGTCCGGGTAATTTTCCTGTTTTGCGATCAATAGCGACCCACTCAATGCCTTGTGGTGGAACAAAATCACGCACTTTTTTACCCTTGTGAAAGGATTGCATCGCATCAAGCCAGGCAGGAAGTGCAGCTCTGGAACCTGTTTCGCGGCGTCCCATTGGGGACGGTGTATCTCTACCTGTCCAAACAGCAGTAAGGATTTGCGGTGTATAGCCCATATACCAGGCATCTACCTGTTTATTGGTGGTGCCTGTTTTACCTGCTGAGGGGCGATTGAGTGCACGGGCGCGTCGGCCTGTACCATTCTCAACGACGCCTTTCATGATATTGGTGATAAGAAATGCATCGATAGGGTCAATAACCTGTTCAGCGGGTTGCATGGATGCATTGATACTCATCACCGGGTCAACATGGCATACCTGACAGCGTTTACCTGCCACTGCTCGGTGTACCGTATTGCCTGTGCGATCTTGTACTTGCTGTACGGCAATGGGTTTCCATTTGCGCCCCTGGTCAGCCAATAGAATATAGGATTCAGTTAATGCTTCCGGTGTTACTTCGGTTGCTCCGAGAGCGAGTGCCAATTGAGCCGGGAATGTGTGACCTAATGGATATTGAGACAGGTCCTTTAAAAAATTATTGATGCCTACATTTTGCAATACTTTAATCGAGGCCAGGTTGCGGGAATGTTCGAGTGCGTTGCGAAGTGGTACGGGGCCTGCAAATTTGTTTTTATAATTTTCAGGTCGCCAAAAGTCATCTCCCTTATTGTTATCAAAGATAACAGGTGTATCCATTACAATGGTGGCTGGAGTAGAACCTGCTGCAAGTGCAGAAGTATAAAGGAATGGTTTAAAGGCACTGCCCGGTTGCCGTAATGCCTTACCTACACGGTCAAAACCGCTGGTCTGATAATTATAACCACCGACTCTGGCTAATACGGTTCCGCGTTCCAGATCAATGGCATACAGGGCTGATTCGACAGATGGTTCCTGGGATAAACGGACGCCCTGTTTGCGTAAGCCTTGCAAACGTACTTCATCACCGGCTATCCATGTGCGTGGGCGTGATTTCAGAGCAGCTAATGTCGCTTCGTCAGCACCCTCTTTTTTATAGTTTTTGATAGACTTCCAGCGCCAGTTATTTTTCTTAATTTTCCATTGGCGGCTGCCATCATTGACGGTCATGGTGCCTTTTCTATCGACCTTCTCAATCAAGGCAGGGGTTAATGTCGTACTTGATGGTGGCGGTGGATTCGCTCCTGCGGCCTGTCGCCAGATGTTTAACAAATCAGGCCATGTGTCGCGCGGATGATGTGTCGGATAACGGTAAAACTGGCGCTGTTCAATTTCCAGTACATTGCGGCGAACTGCATCAATCGCGGCGGCCTGTGCATGTGCATCGTATGGGACAGTAATGGTTAGGCCTTGTCGACGCAGTGTTTTTAAGCCAAAGCGATCAATTAACTCTTGATAGACCTGATCGGCATAGGCATCAGTGAGTTTGTTGGCTTCTAACGGTGCAATGATCATTGGTTCACGAGAAGCGATACGCACAGCATTGGCTTTGGCGACATGGCTGCTTTTCATCAAAGAGAGCACCGTATTACGTCGCTGAAGGGCTTTCTTGGGGTTGATATGCGGTGCATATCTGCCAGGAGCTTTAGGCAGGCCTGCTAAAGTGGCGCATTCGGCCAGCGTAAGTTCATCCAGATTTTTATGGAAATAACGCCATGCGGCAGAGGCCACGCCATAAGAACCACGGCCAAGGTAAATATGATTGAGGTAGAGATAGAGAATTTCGTCTTTGGAGAAGGCCTGTTCTATGCGGTAGGCAAGAATTGCTTCCCGTATTTTACGAACATAGGACTTTTCGGATGTCAGCAAGAAGTTTTTAGCAACCTGCTGGGTGATGGTTGAACCGCCTTGCACAGTATGCCCTGCGCGCAGATTGGCCAGTGCCGCGGAAGCACTACGGGCCGGATTGATGCCAGGGTGCTCGTAAAACTGTTGATCTTCAGCAGCCAGAAATGCATCTTTTAATTTTTTAGGGATCTCTTTGAAAGGGGTGAGAATACGGTGTTCATCGGCATATTCAGCCAGTAATTCACCATCGGTACTGTAAACACGTGAAACCAGCGGAGGTTGATATTCAGACAGGGCATTCAATTTTGGTAGATTGCTGGAGAAAAGCATATATCCTATGATGGCGGTCAAGGCCATGAGAATACTTAAGGAGATAACGATTTTGGCGATAAAAGATAAGATGCGCATTATGCCGAATCTAATCGGAAGCGATCAGGGCAAGCAAGCCGGAGTTTTACCAAGCTCTGCTTTGCTGGATCGTCAACGTGGTTTTACACTGCTTGAAGTGATCATTGTGATGGCGATTATGGGGATTGTAGCGGCTATCGGTATTCCATCTTTTTCAGACTGGCGTGAGAAGCAGGCTGTGCGCTCGGCTGCACAGGCACTGTTGGCGCAAATGAAGCAGGCGAGAATTATGGCTGTGGCGGATAACCGCAGCGTGAGCATCAATTTTACATCATCCTCATATACCTTTGATGCGGATACGACGAACGACAACTCATGCGGGCTATGTAAAAATGAACTGGTCCCTCTTAGCCAGTTTGCTAATAATTTAACGGTTTCGCCAACCACGCGGCGTACATTCAGCAGCCGTGGAACAGCGAATTCAGGCCGCGTTACATTGACATCAGGTGGTTCCAGTAAAATTATCACCATAAATGTAGTTGGTCGGGCGTATTTACATTGATGAATAGAATTGATGTGGCGGGTTTTACGCTGATTGAAGTGCTTGTGGCCCTGGTCATTGTATCGGTAGCTGTACTCTCTTTGGGCAGTTTTACTGTTTCGACAATGACCAGTGGGCAAGAATCAAGGGAACGCCTCACGGCAGTGCATCTGGCTGAACAGGTGCTGGAGTCCTGGCAGCAATCTACCAAGGATTACGCGCCGGTGATTGGCAATGATTGCCTTGCAACACTCAATAATACCGTGCTTCCGACGTATCCGTTTAGTGTGACATGTACACCCGCTTCGGGCATTGCCATTAGTTATACAATGAATGTGTCCAGAGCATCGGTGACAGGCCCTTTGCCTGCTAATTTATCCACGTTTCAAACCTTTACTAAACAGGGCTATTATGCGCTAACGCCTCTGGCTCAACCGCAAAGCAAACTGGTGACGGTAACATGGTCGCATAAAGCGATATCCCATTCTATTCACCTGACACATCTGTCGATGGTGAAATAATGGAGAGAAGAGGGCTTTACATGGCCAAAATGCGCGGCCGGAACCAAGGCCAACAGTGCGGTTTTACACTGATAGAAATGCTTATCAGTATGTCGATGGGGCTGATGATTGTTGGAGGTATTTCGTCAATATTTATATCGAATAGTAATGTGTCCAGAGTGATCTCTTCGCAGACCGAAATCATGGGTGATTTGTATCTTGCTTCGCATTTAATGCAGGCTGATTTAAGAGAGTCGATAGTGGTGACGGCACCTGTTCCCTCTTTTCCCGCAGACCTGATGTCCGGAGCGCGGAAGCCTACTGGTGTGTGTGCTAGCCCGAACAATAAAAGTGTGAGTTTACCAACCAATTACCCGGCCAGTTTTCCCTCTTATCCTTATTGGGATGCTACCAGTAAAACACTGACCTATCAGGACATGGATGGACATACCGGTATAATACAGTATCAGCGACCGAGTTCGACTTGTCCAAACAGTGGGGCTGGCTGTATCTCCTGGCTCAGGCCTGATATTTGTGCGTGGAAGTTTGAAGAGTTGATTCGGGGTATGGATGAAGCCAATGGTCTGGCCATCACTATTTCGGCTACGGGTGAAGTGAATGTGGTCTTAACTGCGGCCTATGACAATGAGCAGCATCAGAGTCGTACCTTATCGTTATCATTTAAAACATGGCCGAGGAATTGATGATGCGCGTGACGATAAATAAAGAGCCATCGCAATATGGTGAGTCCGGCTTTGTGCTGGTGACGTCATTGATTATGCTCAGTTTGTTGACCCTGATGTCGGTGGGGATGTATTTTGCCAGCAAATCGGGCATTCAAACCAGTGCTTCCGCACAAACCTCGACTGAGGCTTATTATTATGCCGAGAGCGCGATCAATTATATGGCATGGGCGATTGCCAATGATGCGGAGTTTGATAATCACACCTATGCAGGCACCTATGTTGCAGCTCCCTTTGGAGAGCCCCTCGTGCCCACGAATGCGAGTGCAATAGGTGATTATCTGGAGTTGAGAAATTATACATGGGATCCGGGTCCAACCGGTGTGGCGGGTAGTAGTGCAGTAGATACCGATGCTACGGTATATACTGCCGGTCAGGTCATGTATTTTGATAATTCGCCGATGGGAAGCCGTTATCTATGTATGGAGAGTTATCTCAATTTTTCCAACTGTCTGGATGTTACGCTCTCTGAGGGGGATGCCAATCGGGTTCAGCCCTCGATGTATCGCATCAGTGCGAAATTGCCGCGTTATATCAAGTTGGATATTGCCACGGATGGCGTGATCACCGCGTCTATTCCACCGTTGCCACATGCAGCAGTACCGGTGGTTGGGAACGATATTCCACTCAACGGTGCTATTGTATGGATCACAGCAGTAGATTCGGTTAACCCGGCCAGAGATGTTGAAATTTATCCATTGGATCCTGGTAACTTCTATGGCGGTACGGCTGCTACGGCATGTGTTGGTGGCACCCTGCCTGATTGTCCATGCACGGCGCCTGCTCCGAGCGATGCGAATTATGCAACCTATATGGGAGCATGGGCGTGTGATGCCAACAGTCGAACATGGATAGCAAACTATGGTATTGTCGCGTATGCCATTGGCTATGTGAATGGCCGTGCCTCACATCTGATCCGTTCGATTATTCAGTAATACAAATTGCATAATCACTTTTTTCGTCTATATTACTTTATTAGGAGATACTAAGATCAGGAGAATGGAGGGGAGTATGATGAAAAAAAGTGTTGTTTTATCTGCGATGTTATTTGCAGGGGTGTCGACTGCGCAAGCGGCAGGATTTCAAATTCCGGAAATGGGAGTGAAGGCGATGGGGATGGGCAATGCTTTTACTGCCGTTGCTGATGATCCCTCAGCCAACTGGTTTAATCCGGCTGGCTTATCTTTTCAGGAGGGCGCTGCTGTGACCGTGGGCGGTGTTGTGGTGCTGCCATCGGTTGATTTTGCACCCAATGCTAGCAACCTTAACCCTGCAGCCACATCTGCCAGTGCCGATAAGAAAACCATTGTTGTTCCTCATACCTATCTAACGATTGGTACTGCTTCAGGACTGACTGCAGGCATTGGCATCAACGCACCATTTGGTTTGGAAATGCAATGGCCGACCACAGCAGCGTTTGCGGGTGGGGCTGAATATGGACGTCTGCAGGCCGTGAATGTGAATGGCAATGTTGCATTCAAACTGAGTGATCATTTTGCTGTTGCCGCCGGTGTTGATTTTGTCGATATGTACAAGGTTGATTTTAACGGTACAGCCCTACAACAAAATTTCAAAGGCACAGGTTGGGGATACAATGTGGCAGCGCTTTATAAGAGCGAATTGTTCAATGCCGGTGTCAGTTATCGATCAAGTGTGAAAATCAAATCAAATGGCTCATCAACATCTATATTGGGCAGCACGGCTGCCAATGCCATTACAGTGACAATGCCTGACATATTAAATATTGGTCTTGCGGTTCATCCAACTAAGCAATGGACAGTGAGCTTTGATGTCGACTGGGTGAACTGGAAAAAGTTTGATAAATTAGCATTTAATTATGCCAGTCCGTTATTGGTTCCAACTGGCTTGCCAGCTCCTTTCCCTCCTGCGGTAAGTAAAAGTAATATTACAGTCCCGGAAAACTGGAAGGCTACTTGGGCACTCCGAGCCGGTGCAGAATGGGCCTACTCGGATACGATGCGTGCCCGTGTCGGATATACCTATGATCCAACCCCGATCAAGAATTCAGAGTTTACACCGTTGCTGCCGGGTAATGACAGGCAGGCGGTGCATATTGGTTACGGTGTTGATCTCTCGGATCAGGCAACGATTGATCTGGCCTATATCTTTGTCTGGTTAATGGATCGCCATCAGACCCAATCCACCGGCACCAATGCGCTACGTAATGGTACGTATAAAACCACCATTCATCTGGCCGCAGCTTCGCTGACCTATCACTTTTAAATTCAGGTGAGATGTTTGGATATTGAAAAGGGGAATCTTCGGATTCCCCTTTTTTCTGGGCGTTTGAAAGAAATAGGCATATGCTAAAGACTAACAAGCTCTAGGAGGTCACCGATGTTCTGGATTTTTATTGCGCTATTATTATTGGGAATACTGTTTTTATTAACCAAGGAGAAGCTCTCTTTACGCAGTTGGCTGGTTGGTTTTGCCCTGTTCGACCTTATTATGCTGTTCAATGGTGTGCTGAGCGGCACCGTAGTGATTGTTCTCATGCTTATGATTATGGCCTTGTATGTGCTTTTTTGTGTTGATGATGTACGTAAAAAGTGGATTAGCTTACCGCTGAAGAATTATATCAGGCGATCATTGCCGCCGATGTCAGCAACAGAAAAAGATGCCATTGAGGCCGGTTCTGTCTGGTGGGATGCAGAGCTGTTACAGGGTAACCCGGATTGGCGCAAACTGCTGGATATGCCAGCGCCGATATTGTCTGCCGAAGAGCAGTTGTTTCTCGATGGGCCCGTCGATGAGCTCTGTTCCATGCTGGATGATTGGCGGATTAACCATGTAGAGCATGATCTAAGCCCGGCAGTGTGGAGCTTTATCAAATCGAATGGTTTTTTCGCTATGATTATTCCGAAAGCGTATGGTGGGCTGGCATTCTCCGCATATGCACATTCGCGCGTGATTCAGAAGATTGCCAGCCGAAGTGGAGCAACAGCAGTTACCGTGATGGTGCCGAACTCCTTAGGGCCTGCTGAACTGTTGATATCCTATGGCACGGATGATCAGAAAAATCATTATCTGCCGCGTTTGGCCAGTGGTGAAGAGGTGCAATGAATTGCCCTGACGAATCCAGATGCCGGATCAGATGCAGGTGCGATTCCTGATACAGGTATTGTCTGTAAGGCTGAGTTTGAAGGAGAAGAAACACTGGGTCTGTTGCTGAATTGGGAAAAGCGATATATCACCCTTGGCCCCATTGCGACGCTGCTGGGTTTGGCTTTCCGCGTCTATGACCCCGATCATCTGTTAGGTTTGGAAGAAGATCTTGGCATTACCTGTGCATTGGTTCCTACCAGCACGGCAGGAATTGAGATTGGTCGCCGCCATGATCCGCTGAATATTGCTTTTCAAAATGGTCCTAATCGTGGCACGAATGTCTTTATTCCCATGCACTGGGTCATTGGTGGGCATGATATGATTGGCAAGGGTTGGCGGATGCTGGTTGAGCGCTTGTCCATCGGACGTGGTGTTTCGCTGCCCTCATTAAGTAGTGCGGCAGGTAAAATGGCTAGTGACAGTACCGGGGCTTATGCGCGTCTGCGGAAACAGTTTAATACACCAATCGGGCGCTTTGAAGGGGTGGAAGAAGCCTTGGCTCGCATTGGTGGCATGACCTATATGATGGACGCCACGGTGCGGTTGACGACCTCAGCCCTTGATGCAGGGGAAAAGCCCGCTGTATTGACTGCAATATCCAAGCGATATCTGACTGAATGTATGCGACAGGTCATCAATGATGCCATGGATGTACATGGTGGCCGTGGTATTTGTATGGGGCCATCAAATTATCTGGGGCGTACCTATCAATCGATACCTGTCGCGATTACGGTGGAAGGTGCAAATATTCTGACGCGTAGTCTGATTGTGTTCGGTCAGGGTGTGATGCGGTGTCATCCCTACTTACAGGATGAAATCACAGCGGCTGATATGGATGGAGATGAAGGTTTAGCGCGCTTTGACCAAGCGTTGATGGGGCATTTTGCATATACGATAGCCAATGTGTCGCGGGCACTGCTTTATGGGCTATCAGGTAGCCTGCTCGCACCATCGCCCGTGGATGGTGAAACATCCCGTTATTACAAACAGATTTCCCGATTCAGCGCCGCCACATCTGCGATGACTGATGTGGCATTGTTGGTTTTAGGAGGGGAGTTGAAACGCAAAGAATGCATATCCGGTCGATTTGCTGATGCGCTGGCGTATCTTTATCTATGTTCAGCGACATTGAAGCGTTTTGAGGATGACGGTCGCCCGAAAGCTGACTTGCCGCTAGTACACTGGGTGTGTCAGTACAGTCTGTTTCAGGTGCAACAGGCGCTTGATGGCGTGATTCGAAATTTTCCTGTGCGGTTGCTGGCCTGGAAAATGAGGGTGTGGGTGTTTCCACTGGGTTGCCGTTGCAGGTTGCCTGATGATCACATACAACACCGGGTAGCGCAGATGCTGATCGAACCTTCGGTTTCGAGAGATCGTTTGGTGGCTGGTGTTTATGTGTCAGATTCAAAGGATGATGTAATAGGGCGACTTCATCATGCCATGACTATATCGATGCAGGCTGAACCGATAGAGCGCAAGTTGCGCAAGCAAAAGCAGGTTTACAGGTCTGATCAGACGTATGACGCATGGCTTGAAATATTAGTGCAGGAGAAGACCTTGAACCAGCAAGAAGCAGACTTGCTATCAGAGTCGCGTGAGTCTGTCAGGCGGGCTATTATGGTTGATGATTTTCCTGCGGATGAGTGGGTCTGATTTGGGTTGCGGTTTTTTCACAGGCCGTATTTGCGCAAGCACAATTCACCTTCTGCGTCCTTTGCGGTAAATTCTGTTGTTATCTATACTTTGTGAAACCTGCGTCCTAGATGGTTATAAGCCGCCACTAATTTTCCAGCCATCGTTTGTTTTGCTTAAGGTAATGCGTTCGCGCTGATTTAGCTGTCGCCAGGTGCCATCGGCTTTGACCCTGAGCAAGTAACTCTGTTCACATTCGGCGCTATGTTCATCAAGCATCCTGATGACCCGATTGCTGGATGTCATTTCAGTTTCTTCAAATTGAGCGAACAGTTTGTTCATTTTACTAACGATATCAAATTCACTTTGTCCGGATTTATCATGGTAGTCTGGTAGCAGCAAAGCATCGTAGCCTCTGATATTATGGGTGCTAACGGCGATATCACGGGCATCCAACAAGGCATTGATCGCTTGTTTATCATAATCACTGCAGGCTAAAAGACTGAACAGCATAAAGATGCTGATGGTAAAAATATGATTCCTGTGTGAAGTGAAAGAGCGCATCATCTGAGAATGATAGAGTGGTTATAATAATAGATGAGGGGGCGACAGCTAGAGGTATTGCTCAGATTTTGAGCTCCATGGGCTGTTTGGATAGTTGTGTTTGAGAATCATGGCTGTTTGACGCGCATCTCGTTTTAATCCCATCTTGGCATAGGATGCAGATAGATAATACAGGGCTTCTTCAATAGAAGATGTGGTTTGATACAGGCGCACCAATTCTTGAAAGCGGTTAGCTGATGCAACAAAACGGTCATGATCGAAATAATATTTTCCAATGATCAGTTCATGTTCAGCTAGTGTGTTATATAGCGATTGTAGTCGATTCTGCGCGCTTTCAGCATATGCGCTTTCCGGATGCTCTTTGATGAGGCGTTCAAAGGCACTTATCGAAGATTTATACATGCTGATATCTTTTTCTGCTGAAGTACGTTGCTGATAATAGCTCATGGCTAGCATGTATTTGGCATAATCAACATTTTTATGGGTGGGATGGCGATCAATAAAGCGGCTGCTCATGGTTTCAGACAGGACAAACTCATTGCCTTTGTAGGCAGAAAAAATACGCATCAGTTCCGATTTGATGGCCATTTTGCTGTAAGGGTATTTTGAATCGAATTTTTCCAGTCTTTTGGTGGCCATGCCAAATTCACCGTCTTCAATCAATTGCTTGGCGTGGGCGTACTCTTGATCAGCATTATTGCTGAAATCCTTATCGTTAGAAGCACAGCCACTGAGAAGAGCGATGATGATGAATGGAAATATAGGTAAGCGCATGAAGTTCATCGGCGCAGTTTACGGTTTAGATGCGATGGCGACAACGGCAATGTGACGACCCGTGACGCCGGCATCTCGTCTGTATGAAAAAAAATGCGCCTTATCGCATGCTGTACAAGCGTTGATGCATTCAATGTTGACCTCGCTCAGGCCTGACTCAAGTAGCTGTAAACGATTGATCTGACGCAAATCTGCGTGGTCGTTTACAAACTTTTCCGCTCCAATAACACTATTTTTCAAATCAGTAGCAACATCTACCCCGATGTTGAAACAGCAAGATCCAATGCATGGGCCTAGTGAGGCGAGCGTATGTGCACTGCTGGCTCCCTTATTGAGCATGGCCTGGATGGCATGTTGAACAACGTTTGAGGCTGTACCTCGCCAGCCAGCATGTACGGCTGCAGTGATGCCGGTTGTAGGATCTGCAAGCAGGATAGGAAGGCAGTCTGCGGTGCGGATTGCAAGGGGTGTGTTGTGCTGATTGCTTAATAAGATGTCTGCCTCAGTGCTATGCATATAGCCGGGGCCGTTACACCACAGTGTAGCAATCTGATGCGTTTGAATCGCCTGATGAGGTGATCCAGGAATATTAGACGAATCGAGCAGTCTATGCAGGTTATGTTCTATATTGGCATCTGGATCACCGAGCCCTGAACCAAAGTTCTGGCTATCAAATGGAGCGGGGCTGATGCCTCCGTTTCGCGTAGTGAAAATGCCGAGGATGCTGTGTCGATTAAACAGTTTAGATTCAATAAAGGCCGATCGGGTTACCGAAAGATTAGCCATAGTTCTTTTTAAGTGACTGAGAGAGGCGGTTTAAATCATCAGGAAGAGGCGCACGAAAACTTAAGGCTTCACCACTGACAGGGTGCTCAAATTCGAGCAGTTCAGCATGCAGCGCTTGTCGTTTGAGTGCGGTAATAGCGCTGTGTGTTGGGTCAGGAATGTTGGAGGCCGGGTTATAGCTGCGTGCATAGACCGGATCACCAAGGATTGGCAGTAGCTCGTGTGACAGGTGCACACGTATTTGATGGGTACGCCCGGTATGCAGCGTTAAACGCAGCCGACTAAACGGACCGAATAGTTGTTCTACCTGAGCATTGGTGATCGCTTCCTTGCCGTTGGGATTCACGGCCATTTTTTGACGATGTTGAGGGTGGCGGGCAATGGGCAGTTCGATACATTTCTGTCGCCAGCGGGGGTTACCTCGACACCAGGCAATGTATTGGCGGTTTAAATTGTGTTCTGCAAACATCTCGCTAAGTTGACGATGAGCAATTTCACTTTTAGCTACAACAAGGCTGCCCGAGGTGTCTTTGTCCAGACGATGGACGATGCCCGGGCGTTGCATGCCATTGATGCCTGATAATGTGTCGCAGTGAAACAGCAGAGCATGAACCAGCGTGCCACGATCATGGCCATGGGCAGGATGCACCACCATGCCAGCGGGCTTATTGATGACAATGATGTGTTCATCTTCAAATAGAATATCGAGTGGTATATCTTCAGGTTCGAGGTTCAATGCTTCGAGCGGTGGGATATGCACATTATATGTGTCGTCTTCAAAAACACGTAAGGAGGGTTGCTGCATGATTTTTCCTGAAATATTACATACATGTCCACTCTTCAGAAGTTGTTGAATATGGTTACGACTCAGGCCGCTCAGTGTTGCTAAGGCCGCATCCAGTCGCTTTCCATCCTGAGCTTCCGGGATACAGAAGCTCAGGATGTTATGGCTTGATGCGTTGTTCACTCAGTTGCTTCAGCTGACTTGGCAGTAGTTACGGCATTTGTTTTAACCTTCGCAGGTTTAGGTGCCGGAGTGCTGTCCGCTTTTGCAGGAGCAGGTTTAGCAGCTGGAGCACTGTCCGCTTTTGCAGGAGCAGGTTTAGCAGCTGGAGCATTGTCCGCTTTTGCAGGTGCAGGTTTGGCTGCTGGAGCATTATCACGCTTTTCAGAAGTAGTCGCTGTTGATAGGGCCTGTGGCTTGTTGTTACTATCTGCTGAATCACTGTTTTGAGCTGCATTAGCCGCATCGCTGTTGCCAGCTGAACGCCTACGTCTGCGTCTGCGACGACGTGGTTTGCTGGCGGTTGTGTCTGTTTCATTGTTGCTACTGGAAAGCTCCAGATCCTTCGCTTTGTTATCCTCGACAGGGTTATTTTTAGGCTTCTCACTTTTCTTGTGTGTAGCTTTCTTGGTTGGTTTTTGCGCTTTTGAATTGGCCTGCTGTTTGTTGTCTTCAGTAGCAGCACTTGTTTTTTTGTGCGTTGTGTTGCTACGGTTTCGATTGCGCCTACGTGGACGTTGATTGCCTGGCTGTTCAGTTTTGCTTGCTTCTTCTGCTTCAGGCGTTTTAGGTGGTGTTTTTTTTCTGGCGCCGATAAAAAGATTGATCAACGATTGCAACGGCCCTTCTTTTTTAGGCTCTACAGCAGGTGCCTGTTCTGGAACAGGGGTAGGAATACCAACCACTGGTTTTACAGGTTTAAGTTTACGGTTAGGGCGCGGTGGTTTGATGCGTTTTCCTGTATCTTCAAGTACTTCCACGCGCTGCTGATTGTTTTCATTCCACTGTCGTTCAATGCGATAGTGAGGGATATCAAGATCGGGGCGAATTTGCAGGGTGATCTGAATGTCATACGCCTCTTCAATGCGAGCAATATTGGCGCGTTTGTTGTTCATCAGATATTCGCCGGTTTCGGACGGAACCTGTACAATTAATGTGGGTCGTTTGCCTCTTTCAGACCAGTCTTCCATGCGTGTAAGCATTTGTAGGGCCATGGAATCGACCGTGCGGATAGAGCCACGTCCCTGACAGCGTGGACAGCCCTCTGTTGTAGATTCACGCACCGATGGGTGTAGGCGCTGACGCGACATTTCTAACAGGCCAAAGCGAGAAATTCGGGCGAACTGAATGCGCGCTTTGTCTCCTTTGCATGCTTTGCGAAGCAGGTCTTCAACTTGCTGACCATGCTTTCGGTTGGCCATATCAATGAAGTCAATGACGATCAAGCCACCAATGTCACGAATGCGTAACTGGCGGGCAATTTCTTCTGCTGCTTCCAGATTAATAGCCAGAGCGGTGTCATCAATATGTTTGCCCTTGGTAGCACTGGCGGAATTGATATCGATAGCTGTTAATGCTTCTGTGGGGTCAAGTACAATAGAGCCGCCTGTAGGCAGACGGATTTCGCGCTGGTGTGTCTCTTCACACTGTTGTTCAATGTTGTGAAGACGAAATAATGGTTTTTTACCACGGTACAGTTTTACCAGTTTCTCTTTACCCGGAATAACGGCATGAACAAAAGCTTTGGTGCGGGTATATACTTCATGGTTATCAACCCATATTTCCTGAATATCATCAGAGAAATGGTCACGAATTGCGCGTGTGGCCAGATCGCCATCGAGATAGATTAGGGCAGGTGATGGCGTAGTTTCACTAGTGATGCGGATTTCATCCCATAGGCGGCGTAGATATTGGTAGTCACGCTGCAGTGCTTCTAGTGTTTGATCCTTGCCGGCAGTACGAATAATCAAGCCCATGTCATCGGGCACGTCGAGCTGTTTAAGGATCTCTTTCATTGAGCGGCGATCTTCATCGGAAAGCTTGCGAGAGATGCCGCCACGTACGGTATTAGGGCTTAGAACCAGGTATCGCCCGGCTAAGGAAATATTTGTAGTGAGGGCCGCGCCTTTGTTGCCGCGCTCTTCTTTGACTACCTGTACAAGTATTTCTTGCTTGGCCTGTAGAATATCCTGAATGGAAAGATTGCGGGGGTTTAATGATTTATCAACCCCTTCTTTCCAGTAGTCAGGGTGAATTTCGCCGACCGGTAAGAAGCCCTGCCGAGCTGATCCGTACTCAACGAAAGCAGCTTGAAGACTGCCTTCGACCTTGGTTATTTTACCGCGATAGATGTTGCTTTTGGTTAAAGCTTTATGGGCTGATTCAATGTCTAGTTCATGAAGATAACCATCTTCAATAATAGCAACACGACTTTCTTCTTCGTGTATAGCACTGATAAGCATGAGTTTTTTTACAGTCACGCACGTTTCCTTTTGGCGCTTGAGGGACTCATCGACATAAATGTCGAAGATGGAACTATTCTTGAGAATAGTACGTAAGCAGATGAGTTTTCAGAAGTGGCAAGCTCGAATATCCAGGGATATGGCCGCATCATCCTGATCTTACATCGCACTAGTTAGCTGTTACCCCTGCGCTGTCGGCGCTTTGGTGAGGCATCAGTATAAGTCTTCAAACGCAGTGTATTTATGCAGGCTCAACGTTAGGGTCATCGACATAAATCTACACATTGATGGTCTCACTGACCCGATTTCGGATCAATGGCGCGGGACTAAAATGTTCCCTGCTATCTCTCGGTATATGTTTAAAATACTGGAGGCTGGGATTCCCGGATACAAATCATTACCATTGCAACTGCGTTAAAGTTTATACGATGCAGGAAAACACGGAGCTATCTACATATGCAGGTGACTCTATCGGTTGAAGGCGGATTGGCAAGAAAAATGCAGGAAAACAGTATTTTAACAATAGATAATAATGAAGATTGTAGCCGCCTTGATCGGGTGTTGGTGCGTCATTTGGGTGCATCCAGGCGCGGGCTTATTGTGCGTTTGATTCGAAAAGGTAATGTGCGGGTCAATAAGAAACGCTGTAAACCTGAGTCACGCGTCAGCGCCGGTGATGAGATTTTTCTGCCAGCCAGCCTTAGAGAGCCCGAAGATGTACATGATAGCCGTGGCTCAGACAATATTCCTGATTCATTGATAAACAAGGTGCGTGCCTTGACGGTGCTGTTTGAAGATCAGTGGATACTGGTGCTGAATAAACCAGCCGGGCTCGTTGTACATGGCGGTTCCGGCCACGATGCCGGTTTGATTGAAGCCTTGAAACACGTGCGTGGTTTGCCTGATTTACGTTTGGCGCATCGGCTTGACCGTGATACATCAGGCGTCCTGCTACTGGCTAAAAACTTAGAAGCATTAAGGCATCTTACTGAATCATTTCGTTTGCGTGACATGCAAAAACATTACTTTGCACTGGTTGCGGGCCACCCGTTTGCGTCAGCGGGGCGCATGATATCGCATCTGGCTAAAGGCCTGGTACGCGGCGGGGAGCGCATGGTTGTAGATGTTGATGAAGGTAAGGAGTCGGTTACCGATTATCAGGTGATGATACAGTTTGAGCGTGACGGTTTTGATTATGCCATGCTGGCTCTGGCTCCCCACAGTGGGCGCACGCATCAGCTGAGAGTGCAATTGCAGGGAGAAGGGCATGCTATCCTGGGTGATGGGAAATATGGAGAAAAGCCAGATTTATCAGCGTATAAGTTGATTGGTGGTAAAGGTTTGATGTTACACGCCTGGCGCTTGCGCTTTGATCACCCCATTACAAAACAGCCTCTCGAATTCAAGGCTGACTGGCCGCAAAATTGGCAGGCGTTGATTGATAAATAGTTGATGCTGAATCAATCAGCGCTTCCCTATTGAAGTATGGATGCATACATTATCCTTTCTCGATGATGTTCAGCGGTTATAGTTTGGCGCTATCATTATTTAAAGGTTCAACAGCCCACGGAGGCACGTATGTTTCACGGTACAATGACGGCATTGGTGACACCATTCTTGAATGGAAGTATTGATGAAGAAGCGTTTCGCGCACATTTGGAAAGACAAATTGAAGCCGGTGTTGATGGTGTGGTGCCGGCTGGTACGACAGGTGAAGCTGCAACACTCTCATTTGAGGAGCATAAACAGGTCATTGGCATTGCTGTAGATCAAGTTGCAGGGCGTGTACCAGTCATCGCCGGTACTGGCAGCAATAATACCGCTGAATCGATTGAACTAACCGGAGCAGCCAAAGTATTGGGGGCAGATGCCGCACTGCTGATCTCTCCGTATTACAATAAACCCACGCAGGAAGGTGTGTTTCGGCATTATAAAGCTGTTGCTGATGCAGTACATCTGCCACAGATTGTGTATAACGTGCCGGGGCGTACCAACTCAAATATTTTACCGGAAACGGTGGGGCGTCTGTCTCATGTGTCGAATATTATCGCGATAAAAGATGCCACTGCCGATATGGAGCAGTTGATGCATTCATTGGCTGCATGTGACGGGCGTATGGAGTTTTATTCAGGCGATGATGCGACCGTGATGCCTTTCATGACACTTGGTGGCCTGGGCGTGATTTCCGTTGTGTCCAATATTGCACCCAAAACAATGAAATCGTTAACCGAAGCTATGCGTGCAGGTGATTGGGATGCGGCCAGACGAGCGCAGTTTGCGATGCGGGAGCTAAATCAGATGTTGTTCGTAGAAGCCAACCCGATTCCAGTGAAAGCAGCCTGTCATCTGTTGGGGTGGTGTGAAAATGAATTGCGCTTGCCTCTGTTGCCGCTTGGAAACCACTCACTGCAAGAGCTGAGTCGTTCTATGCAACGCTTTGGCGTCGAGTCTGGAGCAGCACTTGACGATTTGGAGATCACTGATCACTGACCTGGTGCCAAATTACTTGCGTTTGATGTTTAATGTCAGGCGCTTAGTGCATTCTTTTGCCTACTTGTCAGCCACGCTGATTGCGATTGCTGTATTTGTACTGGTGTTGATGCTGGCTGAATCGGCCGTTTATGCGCTGAGTGGTCAACCTGTTTCTGTTTGGGCGATGGTGATTGCTGCTATTTCGGCTGCCTTTGGTTATGCCCCCTTGGTGCAGTCGATGTTGCGGGCACTGGATCGTCTTTTCTTTCGTCATCAACTTGATACGCTAGCTGCGATCAGGCAATTGGGCGCAGGAGATCTGGCGCAATTACCGATTGAAGATGTTGAAACCGCGCTTTTAGAGCGTATCTGTAAGGTTAGCTATCGCCGCTTTGCGGCACTCGATGAACGTAAGCTGGGTGATGGTAACTGGTATGCTTATCCAGCTAGTGCTCCTTTTATTGAGGCCGGACATGCCGATGATTCATCTGATGATTATGCCCTCTGTTTGAAGTTGCCGGCGGCCAATGGTGAAGCATGGTTATGGCTGGGGCCAAGACAGGATGGTCGAGTGATGGATGCTGAAGAGCGAGACAGCCTGGAGTCACTGGCAAAATTTTCAGCCATGAGTCTTGAACATGCCCGGTTAACCTATTTGCAGTCTGAAGCAGCCCGTCTGGATTCGTTGTCGCGCGTAACCAAGCAATTGCATTCGCATGACTTGAAAAACCGTTTGCATGATCTCTCCTTTTTGGCACATCACTTAGGATCAGGTAAACTGGATGAAGATGATGTGCAACGCATGCTCGTTGCTATTCGTAAAGTAACCGGCCGCATGCAGACCTTAATGCAACGTGTCTCTGACCCGAATGCCCCTATGGATCCGGTGATTGCACCGCTTGATATGGTGGCTTTATTGAAAGCTAGTGTGCGTGATCGTTTGTGGCCGGAATCTTTAAAGCTTGAACAGAAACATGGGCTTGTTAAAGCTGTTGCTGGCGATAGTGATATGTTGCAGGGAGTGTTTGAAAATCTATATGATAATGCTGTGCAAGCCATGCAGCGGCAGGGTGTTATTCATATTGAAACCAGTTTGGTTGATCTGCGTAAAAGTCAAAGCAATGGTGATGAAACAATTGAAACGATGGCTGAAATTCGTGTGCGCGATCAGGGCTGTGGCATGAGTGAAGTGTTTATCCGCCAGCGCCTGTTTCGCCTGTTTGCGACCAGTAAAAGTAATGGGCTTGGTGTTGGTCTCTATTTGAGTCGCAGAATTGTGGAAGCACATGGTGGAACCATTACTGCAGAAAGTGAAGGGGAGGGCAAAGGTTCCACCTTCATTGTACGTTTACCTTTGTGGCAGTCTTAGGGTAAGCATACGTGCCGCGCACGGGTATAGGAGTGATAGCGATGAAACAAACCGTATTGGTTGTTGATGATAATGATATCAATCGATTAAATTTAAAACTGCTATTGAAAGAGTCGTATCAAATTCTGGAAGCGGGGGATCTGGATGGGGCCGATGATGCCTTGTCTAGCCATCGCGTGGACCTGGTCGTACTGGATCTGGCGTTGCCGCCAGAACCGGATAATCCTGAAATAGGCATGGCCTACCTGAAAAAAATTAGAGCAGAAAGCCCAGATACACCAGTTGTAGTGATTACGGGCCATGATGAAAGGGCCTTGGCTAAGCGGGCACAGGCTTTAGGTGCGCTGGACTTTTTTGGTAAACCATTCGACCCCGATGAAGTGAAAGGAACGATTGATCGAAGTATGCTGGCCCACTGGCAGGCTATACGAGAACAGGAGATGCAGCGGGCTCTGGATACTCAGGTAAACAGTGATCTGTTGGGTGAGTCAGCGGATATGCAGGCGCTGCGCACC
>JAUZQJ010000067.1 GCA_030951045.1 Mariprofundus sp. | reverse complement strand
TGATTTCACAAGTCCAAACCTGTCATATATTGCATCTCTTTGCTTCAGGGATCAAGCACGATGAGTTTAGGGTGTCTTGTGCGATTAGGGTCAGGCCTTTACTGTGCAGTTTTTTATCTGCATTAAGCGGCTTTTCTTTCCAGGTTGCGATACGGGTGTTATGCCCGAGGCCCTTATTACGGGGTTATGATGTTCATTGCGTTTAAACCGGAAATATAACCGAGCCACGAATGGCAGAAGGTGAATGGCACAGCCAGAGAGGCTCCCCTGGGGGACGAATAGACAGGAATTTAGACCTATGGGTATTTATATCTGCGTTTATCTGTGGTTGGTATGGGTTGGATGTGGTGGCAAGGGCCATAAATTTCACGGATAGCCAATAATTTCTCAAAATTGTGCTATACTGAGGCGCAAGGTATCAAAGGTGCTGCCTGCAGTGAGATGTTTCAGCAGGGTGGCGCCATTCCGGATGATGCCGATTTTTTTGATTTTCGCACGAAGGGTGCAGGGAGCGTTGTGGTTACTTATGGACTAATGCTGGTGACAGCACTGATGGTGACATTGGTTATTTTGCCCCTGACTATCCGCTTTGCGCATGAGCTTGGCATGGTGGATGTGCCTGATGCACGCAAAACACATCTGATTCATATGCCCCGTTCCGGTGGCGTTGGTATTGCGCTGGGTTTTTTCTTTTCGATTCTGTTATTCGGCACGTCAGATCAGGGGGTGCAGGCAGTCATGTTGGGCGCGCTGGTTATTATTGCCACCGGTGTGCTGGATGATATCTGGCAGATTCGCCCGCTGCATAAATTTATCGGCCAAATCATTGCTGCTGTGTTATTCATCTGGTGGAGTGGCGTATCCCTTACTTCAATAGGCGATATCTTCGGTGTGGGACCCATACATACCGGGCCTTTTGGCTTTGCATTTACTGTGCTCTGCATTGTCGGGGTGATTAATGCATTGAATCTTTCTGACGGGCTGGACGGGTTAGCTGGCGGTATGAGCGTGATTGCCTGCTTGTTCCTCGGCTTTTTTGCCTATGTCAGTCAGCAGTGGGCCAGTCTGTTTATTGTTGTAGCCCTCTTCGGGAGTCTGTTGGGATTTCTTTATTATAACTCACATCCTGCCAAGGTCTTTATGGGCGATACGGGCAGTTTGTTGCTTGGTTATTTGCTGGTGACGGCAGAGATATTGTTGGCTGGTGGCAAAGGGGCTGTTGTATTTCCCGTCACTATGGCGTTGGTATTGGCGCTGCCTGTTGTTGATACGGCGCTGGTGATGACGCATAGAATTATGCGGGGCAGTAGCCCGTTTTCACCCGACCGGACACATATTCATCATCGTCTTCTGGATCTGGGGCTGCCGCATGGGGCGGTAGTTTCACTGTTGTATGCTACGATGGGGCTGTATGGGCTTGTTGCAGTGCTATTGCGGGATCAAGCCGAATGGGTGCAGTTTGCGACCGGGGCAGCTATCGCGTTCACCATATATGGTGTGGTGAATGTATTGGAGAAAGCAGGTTATCGTTGGGGTGAGGCTGCCGATGCTGTCGAAGATGTTGATGCTTCATTACCCTCTGTGTTGTACCAGCGTATCACCGCATGGTCCGGTCAAAGTATTCCATGGGTGACATGGCTGATTCCTGTCCTGTTGCTGCTTCCTGCTATTTATCTGGATCCGCTGTCGACCAAGGCGGCATGGCTGACCCTGTTTAGTGTAGGCGGGTTGCTTGTGCTGTATCCGATTTTCTCGTATGAAGACAGGGAGGGTCTGGCGCATGCTATACTCTACTGGTCGATATTTCTTATATTGGCGGCATGTACCTGTTACGGCAATGATCAGGTGCGCCTCTATCTGGCCGTGATCTCAAGCCTGGTGGCTATATGGGTGGTTGTGAAGCTGGTGTTCAAACGCCATCGAAGGATATTTCTTACTTCAGGCTTTGAGGTGTTGATTATCCTTGTTTCCTGGTTGATCCCGCAACTACTTGAGCATGCATCGTATATCAGCGCAGAGAGAAAGGATTGGCTGATGCTTGTATGTCTGGAATCGATTCCTTTTCTGCTGGCCATGAAGATCATTATACGCAAGCAGGCGCACCGGAACCGCTCGCTGGTGTTGAGTTTGTCGACAATCCTGATTGTGCTTGCCGTTAACGGGTTTATCTAAGGCAAAGGCTATGAAGCACGGAATACACGGAAAATAATCGTATGGTCCGGTCGGGAATCCAGCTACTTTGCATAATTCCAAAATTCGTCTACAATGGGAATCGGTAGTTGGAACGGGCAGTGATGTGTCCGGTTTCTTTTTGCTGCTGAATTGTTAGACTGCAGCAGTAATATGGTTGAATGCCGGTAGCAGCAGACTCATCGGGAAGTGAGGAGTGCTGTGACGGGTGGCGAAATCGAGTCAAGGCTCATGAACAGGGGGGCTTTATGAAACAGGGGTGTGTAGTGAAAATGAAATATGTAATCAGGACAGCGATGGCAATGGCCTGTGCGGGACAGTTCTTTGTCAGTGGTAGTGCTATAGCGTCAAGTCTTGATTGGGGTGGTTTGAAAATCATACCCAAGATTGACATGAGTTTGTCAAAAAATGATAATATTCTGTCCAGCGAGACAAATCAGAAAAGTAGTACTATTACGAAAATAAGCCCTTCTTTTA
>JAUZQJ010000066.1 GCA_030951045.1 Mariprofundus sp. | reverse complement strand
AAAGCTGGAAACAGGTGATAAGTGGTGTATATCAACGTCTAAACTTGCCACAGCGTATTGCATCAAACAACGCTCCAATTGCCTCTAGAATTATTGATATGCGACAAGAGGAAGGCCCTGTATCAACAGCCTTATTCACTGCCCTGCAAGAAAACCTGGCAAACAAAGAACAATCCATTCTATTTTTAAATCGCCGTGGTTATTCACCCGCACTTCAATGTACTGCCTGTGGTGATGTGCCGGAGTGTCATGCCTGTTCGATGCGTTTAACGCTGCACCGAAGAGCTGGCCAGTTACGCTGTCACAGCTGTGGTTTCCGTCGCCGAGTGCCTCAAACATGTGAATGTTGTGGTGAGGTGGCCTTTATGCCTCTGGGTGAAGGTACTGAAAAATTGGAAGAGTGGCTGACTGAAAAACTGCCCGAACTGCGTTTTGCACGTTTTGACCGCGATGTCATCACCAGTCATGCCCGGCTTGAAAAAACGCTAACGGATTTTGAACAGGGCCAACTTGATTGTCTCATCGGCACGCAGATGTTGGTCAAAGGTCATGATTTCCCCAATGTTACGCTGGTTGGTGTTATCAATGCTGATCTGGGTGTCAGCATGCCTGATTTCCGGGCTGGTGAACGCTGGTGGCAGCAGATGACACAGGTAACCGGGCGTGCAGGTCGTGGTGAAAAAGCCGGTCAGGTCATCATTCAAACGCGTATGCCTGAAGCTGAATGGTTTCAGCGTATCTCTGAGTCACAGGCTGAATCGACCATGAACGATGAGCTGCAATTAAGAGAAATGTTGAGCTTCCCCCCCTTTGCACGCTGGGTACGCATCGTTTTCTCTGCAAGAAAGTTGGAAAGAGCCAACCAGGTTGCCAAACAATGTGTCTCATTATGTGAAACGTTAGAGGATGTCAGTATCAGTGGTCCTATGCCATGCCCAATGGAACGTATTGCAGGTCAATTTCGTATTGAAGTGCTGTTGCGTGATCCATCGCGCAAACTGCTACCGTGGAAACTGGAAGCTACTTTATCAGCCATGCCCACTTCACGCGATGTGCGTATCCGTATCGATGTTGACCCTCAGGATATGATGTAAGCTATTCTAGCAGTGTGTGGTAAACCCATGCCGGCTTACGCTTATTCAGGCGAATCTGGTACCAATCCCCTTCTTGTTTTAATACGATCACCTTGGTTTCTCTCTTTAGCTTGGCAACAACGGTAGCATCCGAACTAGGTGTACTACGCACATTGGCAACATCCACAGATATTTTATAGATATAAAACTTTTTACCGGTTAGTGCCACATACGGACGCGTTACTGCTTGTGAAGCAGTTGCTGTTGATGGCGTTGCTGTTGATGGCGTTGCTGAAGTGGCCGTTGTATCAACACTCAACACATTGCTGTTTTTCTGTTTTGCTTTGACCTGTTGAGGTTCAGATTGAACAGACTTGGCCAACTTTTTCTTTTGAACCAACTTGGCAGCTTCACCGTGCTTAACCACTAATTTAGCTGACATTTCATCGGCTTTATTTTTTCCTAAAAGCTGATCTTTCACTTCCCCCTGTTGTTTTAATTCTTCTTCTTTTACCTTTTTCTGCTGGGAGGATGTAGCTGTTTCAGCCTTCTTCTGGACAAGCTTGGCAGCATCAGTTTCGATCCCCTGATGAGATGCATTTAACGGCTCATCGTATGCTTTATCCTCACTGCTGAGTTTCAATGCCTCTTCTAGAGCCTGAAGACGATCAACAACCCGCTCTAGTTTGCCATCTTCTTGATAGTGCTGCGCAAGACTAAATTGACTACTGTTTATTTCCGGCCATGCAAACCATAGTACCGATGAAATCACCACAGTGGTAACTACAAATACTTTCGTAAATAGCAAACCTATAGAAGACTTTGTCGACGAATGATGATGAACCTCTTCATCAGGTGAATCATCAATAGCTTCTAAATGATCAAGAAAATCCTCGAATTCCTCCTGACCATCATCATCAAGTTTCTCGATTAGTTGGTCACGCTGTTTGTTGCCTGCCATTCGAACTTCCCCTCGTCATTAGCCCACGCTTATGCAGGGGAATCATGCACGTTTATGACTCACTGACCAGTCAGCATTTCCCGCAAAGCATCTCTAAAATCAGGATATTTAAGCTGCGGTAACAGCTCCTTATGCAGCAATCGATTGGATACCTTTTTATTATCCTTAAAAAAAGACAACACCGAAGCCGATAATTGCTGTTCCCCCTCCTCCTCGGTCAAGATAAGCGGCTCCGGAGCGTCAATCAGCTTCGCCACTTCACATACATATTCCGCATGCGGCAAAGGCAAATCATCCGCCAGATTCAGTACACGCCCTGATCGTGGATTTTGCATGGCAGCCATTAATGCGGCCACAATATCATCAATATGTATGCGACTGGAATAATGCGCTGGATGCCAGTTTACGGCTTTATAGTTTCCTGCTTTTAAACGCGCAAACATATTGCGCTCAGGCCCATAAATACCAGCCAAGCGAAATACTTCTGCAGGTAACAATGATTGCAGCCAGGCTTGTTCGGCCAACAAACGTTGGCTACCACGTCCACTTGTTGGCTTGCAGACCCAGGATTCATCCACCCAGGCGCCCTCTGCATCGCCGTAAACCCCTGTCGTGGATAGGTATGCGGCCCAACGCAACTTTAAACACTTATCAATAATCAAGGGCAACCATTGTAATTGTGACGCATGCATACCCTGCTCATCACGACTAAGTGGAATGGAATCCAGCACCGCATCAACAGATGCCAGCAATGTATCGGGTAAATCTACCGGAGAAGATACGACATAAGGCGCGATACCGAGTTTATCTAATGCGGTTGCACGCTCTTGGTTACGTGTCGTAGCAAATACCTGCATGCCTTCGGCCAAACAAGCCATCGCCAGCTTTTCACCGACATAACCGCAACCTAAGATTAATATGCGTTGTATAGGCTTATGCGTCACAAGATCTGATGACGAAGATGAGTGAAGGTATATAGGCCGGTATTATGACCATCATCAAACTCAATCCGAACTGCATAGTTACCAACCAATTCAATATGCGTTACACGCACATCTTTTTTTCCTGTAATGATTTTGGCCTGCTCAGGTGTATGACCCCTGCAATCAGCGCATGGGCATTGCACCCGCAATAGTTCATGCGCATAGCAACTTGTGGAGTCATCATCCCAGTCGATTTCTAAACGGGCATCTGCATTAAAATTACGAATAGCGGTAGGTGTCATTGTTTACACTATCTCCATCATGATTACATTCGAGTTTTAGCATCATCACTTTACGCGATAAAAAAAATCTTACAGTGAATCCAGCACCTGTTCCAGATTGGTATGATGTAATACCTTTCCATCCACCCGTGCAATGGGCGCATGCGGACACAGGCTCTGGCAAGGCAGTTGATCAAAAGAAATAGACCTGTCCATCAATGCTTTTCCCATCGCCCTGCCACCATAGTCCCCGCAGCGAGGACCATGGCATATACCCAGACGTTGTTTTTGTTTGTCCATTAGCATTGGTACACCAACCTCCTCAGATTGTTGATGCACTAGCTTGATGGTGAACCTGAGCGTTTAGCGGGTCTGCGATTACGGCTCGGACGACGTGGTGAGCTTGGGTCACGACGACGATGATCCGGTTTTCTGTTTTGGCCGGCTGGTTTTGTCGCTTTTTCATCTTCAAACGATGGTTCAAAACCGGCAATCATCACTTTAGGAATGCTTGTCTTGATCAGGCGCTCAATATCAGCCAATAGTTTTTTCTCTTCGCCACACACCAGTGACAACGCTTCACCTGTGTTACCAGCACGGCCTGTACGGCCAATACGATGCACGTAATCTTCCGGCACATTCGGCAACTCATAGTTCACCACATGTGGCAGATGATCGATATCCAAACCACGCGCAGCAATGTCCGTTGCTACCAGCACACGAATAGAACCTTGTTTAAATGCAGCTAAGGCTTTGGTTCGTGCAGTCTGGCTTTTATTACCATGGATAGCCGATGCCTGAATGCCATCACTTTCCAGCTGAGTGGTAAGTCTATTGGCACCATGTTTGGTCTTGGTAAAGACAAGCACCTGTTGCCACTCACCTTCTGAAATCAATTTTGATAACAGTGCCCGCTTTTTCAATTTTCCTACCGGATGAATGACCTGCGTAACCTGATGGGTGGTTTCATTGCGTGCGACTTCAACAAATACCGGAGAATTCAGAAAGCCACTAGCTAGCTGTTTTATTTCTTTTGAAAATGTTGCTGAAAACAGCAAGTTCTGACGCTTTTGCGGCAGTAGTTTCAAGACACGTCGAATATCATGAATAAAGCCCATATCTAGCATACGATCCGCTTCATCTAAGACAAAGAATTCAACTTTTGACAGATCTACTTTGCGCTGATTGGCCAAATCTAACAAACGACCGGGTGTGGCCACTAATACATCAACGCCACGATTGAGCTTTTGAATCTGTGGATTAATGCCCACTCCACCAAATACTACGGTTGAGCGCAGTGGAAGATATTTACCATAAGTAGCTACGCTTTCAGCGACTTGAGCAGCCAATTCACGTGTTGGTGTCAAAACCAATGCCCGCACATGGCGGTTATGACTTTTACGTTCCGGGTGATTGTTCTGCATCAAATGCAGCATTGGCAAGGTGAAACCAGCTGTTTTTCCTGTGCCTGTCTGAGCACCAGCCAATACATCGTGGCCTTCAAGAATCACCGGAATGGATTTTTCCTGTACAGGTGTTGTGGTTGTATAACCTTGATCCTTCACGGCGCGAAGTAATTCGGCCGATAAACCTAGTTGTTCAAATTTCATTTAGTTTTTTTGTCCATCGCATCCGACCATGTTAATACATGTGTAATAAATCACTGATTGTGCTGGATGCTGAATTATTTTCCTGAATCGCCGGTCATCAGTGATTGGCCGGTAAGAAGATAAAAGGATGATCCCCCTATCTGGAGGCGGCGCACACTGGCGATTATTCGCCAAAACGCAAGTTATGCCCTGCCAATCGTAGGGCAATCGAATTAAACGTAATCTGTGCTTTACGCGCTTTTAATCATTCAACGTCACAGGAAGTGCGGCATCATCCGCGCCCTGCTGCAATATAGCAACCGGCAGGGTTCGGCCCAGGCTGTGTGAAAAGACGAAGCATTTCAGACTGGTGGGAGTTCGGCCCTAAATAGGTATGATATCTCAAACATGTGGCAAGACAGGGTTCATTTCTGGGCAGGGTTGG
>JAUZQJ010000065.1 GCA_030951045.1 Mariprofundus sp. | reverse complement strand
AGCATTAGTAGCATGGCCTAATAGTTCATCATTATTGATAAGCACTGGCGTTGCCTGTTTGAGTACAAATTTACTGGTAGCTCCCCAGGTTTCAGCCGTTTGGCGAATGATGTGATCCATGCAGGTGCGGATCTCTTCATGTACTTCCGGATGCAGGCTACGAAAGGTGCCTGAAAAAGTGATATGATCAGGAATAACATTACCAGCATGACCGCCATGGATTTGACCAATGGTGAGTACGGCCTGATGTAAAGGATTTACCCGTCTACTGACAATATGGTGCAGAGCCTGAATCACATGGCTTGCAACCAGGATCACATCAATACATTCATGCGGACGGGCGGCATGACCACCCCTGCCATGAATTTCAACTTCAAACATATCAGCGGCGGCACACATTGGACCGCTTCTTAAACCGATGGAGCCAGCTGGCAAATAAGGATAGACGTGCAGAGCATAGATCTGTTCGGGCTGGATTTGCTTGCATACACCATCAGCCAGCATGGCGGCAGCCCCCCGACAGATCTCTTCAGCCGGTTGAAAGATAAAGGCAATATTACAGTTCAAAATCTCTTTGAACTGACTGAGCAGACAAGCCGTAGCAAGCAGGATAGAGGTGTGGGCATCATGCCCGCAACTATGCGATCTGTTGGCAATGGTAGAGGAGTAGAGCTGGTTTTTGCCATCGTGAATGGGTAGAGCATCCATATCAGCACGAAAAGCGATCCACGGCTTGCTGTCGTCAATATTTAGGCGCGCCAAAACGCCGTGGCCACCAATCTGTTCGTGCACGTCTAAACCTGCATCGCTACACACCTTGGCAACCAATGCAGCGGTCTCTTTTTCATGACCGGAAAGTTCAGGGTGTTGATGTATGAAACGGCGTAAGCGAATGATTTCAGGAATAAGTGTATCAATCATAGCAGCCAACTGTGTGGCATTTATAGGCTTACTGCCGTCTACCTTTGATACGGCACTATTTAAATTGATTGTGTTGAAGCTCATAATGTCCACCCATCCTGTTCACGCATTGCTTTTACCATGGCGGGAAAATCATCTGTTGTTTCGTACAAATGCCGTTGCATTTCTGCACCACCACCATGTTTACGCCAGTGTGGAAGACGTGCAAAAACTATATCCAATTCAGTGCTGTCGGCGCCCTGTTTGGCCAGTCTATCAAGCCGTTGCTCTAACCAGTCAAGCAGCGGCATCAGCTCTTCAGTTAGCGGGTCAATGATGGTGGCATGCATACCATAACGGCAAGCGCGCCAACGGTTTTCCCGAATCAGAGAGGGGTGTACACGCGGCAGCTGTGCTTCATGGAGACTGCCTGCTGCAGCAATCGCTTCTGCCCGTACATAGGCAATATATGCTGCCGTATCATCCATATTGCCGGGCATATCACCGATGCGTACTTCCAAGGTACCAAAGTTCGGGTGAGGACGCATTTCCCACCAGATGTCGCGCACCGAATCAATGCTGCCAGTAGCTTTGAGGCGGGAGGCACAATGTTCAAAGTCTTGCCAGTCATTGAAATAAAATGGCATGCCTCCCTGACTTAAACCTTCGAATATCTTGATGCGACTGGATGACAGACCAGTCTTTTCACCATGCCAGAAAGGAGAGTTGGCTGAGATGGCCAGAAACATGGGCATGATGGGTAAGAGCTGATTCATGGCATGAATGCAGGTATCACCATCAGGCATGCCGATATGGGTATGGATACCACAAATATTAAAGCGACGCGCCACCCAACGCAGACGGTTGAGTAGTTGTGCGTATCGCGGATCATCACTAATCCTCTGATCACGCCAGTGCGAAACAGGATGTGTGCTGGTGCTGAGCAGAGCGGTGGGCTGATCGTCTAATACGGTATGAATGTGACGATACAGATCCAGTAATTGCTGCATGGCAGCAGGCGTGTTCTTGTGGATATCGGTATTGATTTCAATAATAGAGCTAAACAGTTCGGGTTTAATGCGTGGTGTTGCTTTGATTCGCGATAATATATCCGGTGCAGCAGGGATTTGCTCACCGGAATTAGTATCCACTGTCATCCACTCCATCTCTACACCCAGTGTACCGAGCCTGGAATCATGGAATGGAATGCAATCGCTTTTATTCAATCTTCATCACCATCACTAAAGTATAACCTGCTTATCTGTTGGAATGAAGTGTGCGTTAGTTATGCCAAATGGAGCAGGGCACGACTAAACCCACTTGCCCTATGATGCTGAAGGATTAAACGCGATAAACACACTGGCTGTTTAGATGTGATTGCCCTGAATAAGATGTTGTCGGGCGTTAAATTGACTTTCTGCGGGTGTAGTCCAATCATTCCGCCGGAATATTCTAGGAGAACCTTAGCATGTCGAATCAAGATCAATCAGAGATTGTTGTATCCATCAGGAAGAAACAGGAAAATATCGCGTTAACGATTGGCGTGATCTTTGCAATGACGCTATCTGTTTATTTCTTCACCTATGCGATGGTGACAGATAAGGGTTTAACGAATGTGCTTTGGGCGATGGGAATATCCAGCGTTGTCATTGTGGCTATGCTGTTTCGTCTGCAATCCGTAGCATTTTTTGTGGCTCGCTTGTGGCTTGGCAGGCGGGAAGGGTATCAGGACGTATTGTCGGGTATGACTGCCAGCAAAGATTAATGCTTTATCTGTTCTGGTCCTTAATTGATGACTGCTGAGACTTACGCATCAATTGACGCGTATCTTATTAAATATATTCCATAGTAGTTAAAGGGGCCCAACCCAACTGTGTGAGAAAACGTTAAGTTTCGGTAATTCTTGCATGGCTTGTAATGCAATCGCTTTATTACTAAAACCAGTCACTCGGATTCGCGTCCACTCTTTCCCCTCTATATAGGTAGTGAATGGTTCTGCCGGGATACCGAGTCCTTTGACCCGGGAAAGCAGTTGATCAACGCCGATAGTTCCGCGAACTGAAGCCAGGTTAATAACCCATCCGGGGAATGTGCTGTCAAGGCTATGGCTGACCTTCACTGCCGTTTTTGGGGCAGCTGGAATTGGATCTACTCCTTTTGGAATTGTTGCTGACAGCGCTTCTTTTCGCGTTACCGGGGCTGAAGCGGCTACCTTTGGAATCACCGGGGTTGACACCACTGCTTTCGGCATTGATGAGCTTAGCATGGACGCTTTTGGCGCTGCCTGAACTGGAGCCGCTGAACGTTGTTGTTGGGATGATGCAATGAGCGTGTTGAGTTTATTTAGTTTCGAAGTCATCGCTTGTATTTGTATATCTATACGTGCTGCTGCAGCCATCTTTGATTCTATGGCGTTCAGTTTGTTTTCAATGTTGTGAAGCTTGGCTATACCTTCTGTTGGAGTCCGATCTGGAGTAGTGAAAAAATAAAGAGAGAACACCACTGCGATGCAGATCGTGGTGCTTAATATCATACCACTGATGGTGCCGTAGTGGTTGGGGTGGATCTCGCTAACTGGTGAGGGGGCTAAATCAGGGGAGATAATGTTGAGTGAATAGTATTTTCCGCCATCCTGCTGTGGCATGCCGACAATAAACTCTTCAAAGGGTTCAGATACCCACTCAGAATTCGTGAGAGCTGCGGAGGGTTCTTGATTATCAGCTTCGAATTGTTTCTTCTCTTCAAAAACCGAATCTACAAAGCCGTAAAAAAGATCGTAATCTTCATCAGTGATTGGTTCGTTGTTATTTTTTTTATCCATGAAAAACCACGTTGTATATTTGTAGGAATCCCCTCATCTGATTAACTCTGTATGCATGGAATAACCGTAAGCCGTGGTTATTGCATCAATTCCCCTGCCGGAAACCATACGCAAAGAACAGAACAGTGAAAGAGGAAAGTGAATAGTAGAGAACACAGCATGTCAGATGGATGATGAAGTAGTTCTATTACATCATTGCGTCAGACTTGTGGGGCGGTGTAGATCGTGGAAGAAATGCGTTTACAGTTGAATTAACGCATTCGATGCATATAGATTGTGAAGTCATTGGCCAGATAATCTGTGCGTAACTGGCTATGCGGTGTGATAGATCTGCACCAGTCAATCATTTGTTCCGGATCAAAGGCAATCATCTCTCCAAGTAGTGCGTGGTCACAATATTGTGCATTGAGCATATTGAATGCCACGCCCTGGCTGCATAGTTCAAACATGTGCTGAATCACACGTCTGGCGTAATGACCATCATCGTGAAGGTTCCAGTTCAGCGTGCCGGATAAGATAAGCCAATCAAAGGTTTTTTGCGGCCAGATAAAGTCGAATAGTTCACCGCAATGCAATTTCAATTGAGGGTTCATGGTTTTGGCTGTATCGAGAATATCGGGCGAAAGATCAATGCCAGTATAGTCCACGTGAATGGCCTGACCATTCAACCAGCTTTGCAGATCAGCAAAACCACAACCAACATCGAGCAGGGAATCACCATTTTGAATGCCGATCGATGATAGCACTTTAAAGCGCTGTTTTTGAATGCCACGTGTGCTCCAGAATAGCGTTTCATGGCCATAGCCATAATGCATCAGGCTTTGGCGATGGCGTTCAACCATTGCCTGGCGTTGTTCGGTATCCATTATTTTGGCAGGTTGTAGTTATAGCGCCATGAGATCAGTCTGATACCGATGGTGATCAGTACAACAGCCCAAATGATGAGACCAATAGAAAAGTTCAAGTAATCAAACAGCAGAAAGGAAGCTGCGCCGATAAGGCTGGCAGAGGCATAAATTTCTTTTTTAAGCATAAAGGGGATTTCTGCTACCAACATGGCGCGCAATACACCGCCACCGGTTGCGGTCAGCATGGCAATGAAAATGATTCCGGTAACACCGAGTCCGGCCTGATCAGCAATCCATGCACCGACCAGTGTAAAGACACCGAGTCCAATAGCATCAAAGATGATCAGCCATGATTCCTGTTCACGAATTTGACGGCCCCAGAAAAAAGCTGCGATGCCGGTGAAAATGGCAATAAGAAGATATACTTCATCAACAAAGGCAGCCGGTGGGTGGCGACCAAGTAGAGCGTCGCGCATCATGCCACCACCGAGAGCTGTGACGATGGCCAGCACAACCGCGCCCATGAGATCCAGTTGTTTGGTCAATGCGCGTAGAGCACCGGTCAGTGCAAATACGGCCGTACCGAATAGATCAAGCAGATGAATCGACATCGGTAATTGCATGTTGGCAGTGAGCATAATTCCTCCCGGCATCGTATCCAAGACGCCAGATGATGAGTGATTCGTTGTAAATATTTACCCGGGCGGAGACCGGGTGGAGGTGCAAGATTAGTCGTCGAAACTCGCTGAGGCATGATTTTCAAAGCGCGTAAATTTATGCACGAAGGTTAACTTCACTTCACCAATCGGGCCGTTACGTTGTTTGGCAACAATAATTTCTGCTAAACCTTCATTTTCAGGTTTTTTGTTATAAACCTCATCACGATAGATGAACATGATGACATCGGCATCCTGCTCAATTGCACCGGATTCACGTAGATCAGACATAACCGGACGTTTGTCGGCGCGTTGCTCTAGTGAACGGTTGAGCTGGGAGAGGGCAATGACCGGCACACTTAACTCTTTTGCCAACCCTTTGAGTGAACGACTGATTTCAGATACTTCCTGCGCTCTATTTTCTGAATTGGTGCGGCCGGACATCAGTTGGATATAATCGATTAGCACCATATCCAGGCCTTTGTTTTCACGTTTGAGTCGACGGCATTTGGAACGCAATTCCATGACTGTAATGGCCGGTGTGTCATCAATAAAAATGTTGGATTCAGCCAGTGCTCCACTTGCTGCTGCAAGCTTGCGCCAGTCTTCGGCAGAGAAGCGGCCGGTACGCAGATTGGACATATCCACACGCGCTTCACAGGCCAACATGCGCATAGCAATTTGCTGGCTCGACATTTCCAGAGAGAATACAGCTACAATGCCAGAGTTATCATCATCACCACGCATAGCAGCGTTCTGAGCCAGATTCATGGAGAAGGCGGTTTTACCCATACTTGGACGGCCCGCAACAATAATCAAATCACCGCGCTGCATACCAGCAGTCTGGATATCAAGATCAGTAAATCCGGTGGGAATACCCGTAACAACCTTTTTCTGGGCGTAGCGCTCTTCCAACTCTCTGTAAGTATCGAGCATCAGATCACTCATTTTGGCAAATGAGGGGCGTGAGCGATTGAATGATTCCGCGATAGCGAGAATATTCTTCTCGGCCGTATCGAGATGTTCGTTTACTTCGCGCGTGCTCTCCTGATATACATCCTGAGATACAGTGCTGCAGACAGAGAGTAGTTGGCGCAACACAAAGCGTTCGCGAATAATGCTGGCGTAGTGTTTAACATTTGCCGATGTAGGAACAGCCGTAACCAGCTCCGCCAGATAGGCTTCACCACCACAGGTGGCGAGCTCATCACGACGTTCGAGATGATCTTTAATCGTCAGTGCATCAACAGGTTGACCTTTGCCGTTCAGTTCAAGAATGACAAAAAAGATGCGTGCATTGGCTTCAACATAGAAATGTTCAGATTGCAGTGTGCCTTCCAGACGTTCCAATGCTTCAGGGTCAAGCATGATTCCCCCCAGTACCGCCCGCTCTGCATCGTGTGCGTGGGGCGGGATACGCTCTCTGAGCGAATCAGTACGGAGGGGAATCAGTTGACTCAATGCGATCTATTCAGCGATCAGTGTTTTTCTGATTCAACCTTGATGCTGATTTCAGCAGTAACATCAGGATGCAGACGTACACGGAAGCTATGATCGCCAACGGTTTTAATCTGTTCATCAAGCAGAATGTTACGACGCTCAATGCTCTGACCATTTTCGTTCATGAGCTCAGCCAGTTCGTGTGTGGTCACAGAACCATACAGATGTGTACCATCTGAAGTGGCGCGAACAACTTCCAACGTGAGTTCAGAAAGCTTAGCTGCTTCAGCCTTGGCAGTTTCCAGTACTGTAGCCTGTTTTGCTTCAAGCTGAGCGCGACGACGTTCAAAGGTCTTACGGTTGCCAGCATCAGCCACACTTGCTTTACCCTGTGGTAGCAAAAAGTTGCGACCATAACCAGCGCGAACGTTGACTTCATCACCAACATTACCCAAACCTTCAACACGTTCCAAAAGAATTAATTGCATTTTATCCTCCAACTACCGGGATTTTCCGGCGATAATCAAACCAAATATCCAGTAGGCCAATGATCACAAAGGGGATGATCATGACCGACCAGATTAGTAACATCAAATACATCATGGCGATTGAAAGCATCATACCCTTTGCTTTCAACCAGCTATGTCCAACTGCAACACCCTGCATCGCTAACATGCCACCGGTAAGGATGGCCGCGTTACTGGCAATATATTGCAAATCGCCAGCGCCAGTGAAGTTCATCAACAGCAGTAAAACCAAAAACACATAAGCGATTGGCTTACCAAATCGCAACGTTAATAACGTTGCCGTATCACCCTGATAAAAACCGTATTTACTGGCGAAATACCGTGCAAATACAAGGTTACTCCACCAGGTTAGCCACAGCCCCAAAGCCATTAAACCTGGTAAGATAGCTAGCATCATCTGGCGACCTTGCTCAAGCATTTGAGCCGCCTCATGATCACCGGCCACTATCTGCCCATTTGCCGTAATCTGTTGCTCTACACCTTCAAACATTGGCGCAAGCAACTGATTTACCCATTCCTTCATGCCAACATCATGCATCATGGCTGCGATAGCAAGTGCGATGAAGCTCATGCAACCCAAGCCAAGTGCTAACCACTCAGCACTCTGTTTGACACCATTCGGACGCATCATAAACAGAGCGCCAACCATGGGTAACAAACCGTAGGCTACAAATACAATCAGTCCGGGCACAAAGGCAAAGCCTGTGATCAGCATGACCGCAATGGCTGTAATGGCACTGACATGGCTGGCAAATATCAATCCGCCGCCAAATGTCACCAGTGCAACCACGGCAGGAACAAACATATGAATCGTCAGCCCAATCATGGTAGCAACCAATAACAGGAAGGGCGAAAGTCCCTGTGAGAACAATGGCAGCCACACAACACTCATCAACATTACCAGCATTAAAACTGCACATGGCAAACGATGTGTCAGTACAAAACCAACCATCTTAGGCATGGGTTGTGGGGCAGGTGACTGCTGTTGAATCATGATCCTGTCAGCTCAGTGTGTAACGTAGGCCCTTGCTGAATCAATCGTGATGCAGTGGGGTGAATGGAACCAGTGCCAGTACGCGTGCACGCTTAATCGCAGTGGTCAGAAAACGCTGGTGCTTCGAACAAGTGCCAGTCACGCGTGATGGCAGGATCTTGTAACGCTCAGTGATGAAACCGCGCAGCATGTCCGGGTCTTTGTGATCAATAAGGATGGTTGTGTCTGCACAAAATTTACAAAACTTACGACGACGCTGAAAACGGCCGCCAGCACCACCGCTACGCTGTGGGCGCTGTGGGCGCTGTGGACGATCACCTTGTGGGCGAGCGCTCTGTGGACGGTCACCTTGTGGACGATCAGTCGTCGCAGCTGGTGCAGCTTTTTTTACTTCTTCAGTCATATCTAACTCCTTAATCTCTCTGTTTGAGGCATTCATCTGTGGTGAGATCGGGTTACGTTAAAACCCTGCATGCATCTACCCAGATTTCTACCTGTCCCCAGCAAGGATTGTTGTCCTTGCTATAAAATCGTCTGCGCAAGCAACCATCGATCATTACATTTTGGCCTTCTAAGGCCAACAGTGTTTGAGCAATATCGCCATTACTACGCAGTGGCATTGGCTGTTCCTCTTGTACTTCGTCACGAGCTGGTCCCAGCTTGGGGCGAGTAGTAAACAGGTCAGCGGTCAGTGCTAGAGAACCATCAGGTGTCCAGCGCTGGCACATGTTTTCAAGCCGGCCCGCAACGCGGACACGGTTAAAATCAGGCGCTTGCTTCTGCTCCATCAGCCTTTTCCGTTGTTGCTTCAGCTGCTGCTTCTTCAACTGCAGGTGCTTCTTCAGCAGCAGTTTCAGCAGTAGCTGTTTCAGCAGTAGCTGTTTCAGCAGCTGCGGATTCTGCACCTTCTTTTTCTTCAGCAGCAGCTTCTTCACGCTTAGCAGCTGCTTGAGCGGATGCTTGAGCGCGACGTAGCAATGGAGATGCTTTGTCAGAAAGTTCAGTGAGTTTTGTGGTCAGGCAACGGATGATGCGTTCTTCAAGGCTGATTGCATGTTCCAATGTTTTAAGGGCTTCAGCACTGCCATCAGTAACGAGAAGAATGTAGTTACCACGTTTACGGTTGGCAATGGAATAAGCCAACGGACGTGAACCCCAATTTTCGCGTTTAACAATGCGGCCACCGACTTTTTCGACTTTAGCGATGAGATCATCGGTAAGTGCTTCGGTGTTTTCCTGAGAGATATCAGGATTAACGATAAAAATAGTTTCGTAATACAAAACGGCGCTCCTCTAGGTGTACTAACGTACGCCCCGGTACGATTTAGCGCGTCCGGAGCAAGGTATTTTCTACATAGTTTCCCATGCAGTGGCGCCGCACTATAGAGCCGGTGTAAGTGATTGCAATAGATATATCCATTGAATGCGTTATGCTGGTTGATGAAAGTGTAATGATGACTGCTGGGGGTGATGATGAACTTATTAATCTTTCTGGGGATTGGTGCGGTAGCAGGCTGGATTGCCGGTAATGTCATGAAAGGTAATGGCTTTGGCCTGATCGGGAATATGGTCGTTGGTGTTGTTGGTGCGTTTGTAGGGAAATATCTGTTTGGATTTTTCGGTTTTGCATTCGCAGGCATGATAGGCACGCTGATGGCAGCAGTATCCGGTGCGGTCATCCTTATTTTTATTATCGGTTTAATAAAACGTTAAATATCTATAGCACTGCAGAGAGGTTGAAGCCGTGTGTCCCAATGCGTTTAATGAGCGTGATTGTAAGTGGGAGACAGAGATAAAGGTAGTGTCCAAGTGACACTGCCTTTATTTGTTAAAACTTAAGCCAGCAGTGCCTTGATTTCATCGGCAGTCAATGGGTTGGGTAGACGGGCTCCAAGTTGAGACACTACGCGGGCTGCTGCGTGTGAACCTAAATGTCCGGCTTGCTGCCATGTTAGGCCATTGGTGATGCCGTAGAGTACACCGGCAGCATACATATCCCCTGCACCAGTCGTGTCGATAGCATCTACTTCAACACCTTCAACCGGAAGCGCTTCACCCTCATGCATGATGATGGAGCCATTTTTACCCAGTGTGAGTGCAACATTTTCACAGTGCTGATGAATGGCCTGGGCGCAATCGATGGGATCTTCCTTGCAGGTCAATGCTTTGGCTTCATCTTCATTGCAGAACAATAGATCCACAGGGCCTTCAATGAGTTGTTGAAATTGATCGCGGCAGATATCGATCAAAAAAGGATCGGAAATGGTCAGTGCAACTTTAACGTTGTTCTTTTTAGCCAGTTCAATGGCTTTCAGGGCGGCGGCTTTGGTGCTGTCTCCGAGGAACAGATAACCCTCAATATAGACATATTTCGCTTTGGCGATTTCTGCTTCTACAATGTCATCGGCATCGAGCGAGCTGGAGATACCGAGACTGGTGAGCATGGTGCGCTGTGCATCGGGCGTAACAAGTACAACACAAGTGCCTGTTTGTCCTTTGGTTGCGGTAATCTCAATGGCAACACCTAATTTTTTCATCTAATCAAGATATTGTTCGCCAAATGTGTCCTGGCCGGTTTTGCATGCGTATGCGGCGCTGCCACCCATGTCGGCAATGCCAACGATCGTGTTAGCGGCTGAACCGCCGGAGCAGAGGTTGATTTTATGGTCGGATAGCGCATCCAGAATCTCTTTCTGACGGGCATCATCAGTTAGCGTCATGATGCCTTTCTCGATTTCCATGGATGAGAGAAATGCATCGTCGGTACGCACCTGAATATCCATAATTGCATTGCCTACACCAAAAACATCGAGACCCATCTGTTGCTCCATTTGAAAGAATTAAAAAATATTTTCCGGCATGCTGCCATTGCTGCCCCGGAATACCAGCGCATCTCTTTAACTAAAGACAGAAACACAAGCGAGCCACGAATTACACGAATTTACACGAATTAAAAATCTATGATGATTGCCTTATTCGTGTAAATTCGTGTAATCAGTGGCTAAGATTTTCTTTATTACGTATAAAAATAAGTTATCTGGCGGTCATCAAATGTTAGAGGCTCCAATATGCTTGAAGGTCACCATAGCATGTCTGTGATTGGTTATCGGCATGGCTGAGCTTCATAAGTAATCAGGAAAGCTTTTATGTATTTAATGCAGTGCGTGGAAGCTATTGCGTGGTGATGTCGAAGCGGTAATCACGCAGTATTTTTTTACCGGCTCCGAGTCCACCTGTATTCACAACCGTTTTGCGATCAACATAAATGCGTAGTGCTAAGGCATTGCCACAAGTGATCCACAGCGTCTCTGTGGCGTAACTTATTTTTGCAAAATGACCTTTTTTAAGTAGCACCTCTTTTAACAGGCGGCCTTTGCCATTACCGGCTGCGTTGGGTGAGAATATTTGCATCCAAACGGGGTGAGTAACCGCCTCAAAGCGAAATTCATGTAGCTTGGCTTTGGCATGCTGCTTGGGTTGAATCTGTTTCGGTATTGGGAACGTTTTGAGATTGGCGTTGGCTGAAGCAGGCTTGTTTATTTTGCTTGCAGGTTTAACTGCAGTGTTTTCTACCGTAGCGCTTTTTAAGGCTTCGCCCGTATTTTTTCTGGCCAGAGTTGTTGCTGTATCAGCAACATTATGAGCGGCAGGGTCATTAGATTTGGCACCAGAACGTGTTGTATTCACTGTAGGTGGGGTGATTGCGTTCGCTGTATCATTACTGTTGTTGATGGTCTGTGCAGTGGCTGGAGCCGCTGGAGCGTTATCCGCCTGAACATGAACGTCTTGATTGTCATCGTTGTTGAGGACATTGAAGAGGATAAATAAGACTACAAAAGCACCGCCTGTCAGCCATGCCCATAGGCGAGATGGTGCCACCGGTGGGTCGGGGAATGTCAGGGGCCGGGTAAGGGTATAGTCGGGATTTTTGAGGCGATCAATTTGGTCAGAAAGATCAATGCCAAGGTAATTACTGTACTGACGTAAAAAACCGATGACATAGACATCATCTGGCAATGAATCCCATTTGCCGGTCTCAAGCGCTTGCAGGTGATTGGCAGGAATTTTTAATTTACGTACCGGTTTAGAAATCGGTTGTTGTTTTGCAGTGCGAGCCTCTACGAGCATGGTTGCAATTTCTTGCAGCAGCAACTGGCGTGGAGAAATAAGTTCTTCGTTATCTTCTGGTTTGTTTGCTTGGCTTGTATTCATGGGCGGTCCAGCCTCTTTAATTGATTGAGTGCCCAGGCTTTATCCAATGGCGATGATGTCTGTTGCGCAAAGGCATTTAAAACAGCACGGGATTGAGGTTTGTCATGTTGTTTGTCCAGGACGGCGAGCATTCCTTCTACGGCGTTACGATTCCCCGCTTGTTTGCGAATAAGTGCTTCATACAACAGGTGAGCTTCACGTAATTTATGCTGTTTGAAATAGGTGTAAGCAATTCTGTAATCGGATAGGGCGTTAGAAGGATTAAATAGCTTGGCTTGCTGAAAGTTTTTGATGGCTTCCGAGTATTTAAGTTGCCCCAGCAGAGCGTTGCCTAAATTGATAAAAGCAAGATCTTGATTGGGATAGCGGGGATCATCCAACGCCTGGCGCGCATTTTGTTCTGCTTTATTGTAGAGCTCTAAACGATTGAGTAGACTGGCATAATTATTGTAAATACTGGCACGGGGGCCATATTGAAGGGCCTGAATGTAGTAAGATTCAGATTTCTTCAAGTCTCCGCGCAACAGCCAGGCATAAGCCAATGCATCCAAGACATGGGGTTGGTTAGGCTGAATCGTATTGGACTTCATCAGTTCATCAAAAGCTTTGGGTAACATGCCTTCTTTACCAAGTGCATCAATGCCAAGCTGATAATGAATATGTGCTAGTTTTTCTTGTGTGCCTGCATCCATTGTTGTGCGTGGATTCGTTGCACATGCAGCCATGATCATGCTTAGGCAGATGAAGGTGCATATTCGGATGAATGTGTTGCACAGCTTCATAGAAAACGTTTCACCAAGGCGTGAATGGGGCGAATAGCCTGATCATCCTGTGCTTTCAAATCCGCAAAAATACCATGCTCAAGCGCTTGCTGGCAGCTGCATGTGTTATGCGTCGAGGGGTGAGAGAAAAACTGCTGTAACATGCGTTGTGCTTTTGCAACATTGGCGTGCATGACTTCAACGATCGATGCTACAGAGACATCTTCTTCTTCAGTATGCCAACAATCATAATCGGTGCTCATGGCAACGGTGGCATAACAAATCTCTGCTTCACGAGCTAATTTTGCCTCTGGTAAATTGGTCATGCCAATGACATCCATATCCCATGAGCGGTAGAGGTGTGATTCTGCTCTGCTTGAAAACTGGGGCCCTTGCATTACCAGATAGCTACCTTGTTGATGGGTCTTTATATCGGCTTGCTGACAAGCTACTGAGAGATCTGATTTCAGGCAGCTGCAAACCGGATCAGCCATCGATACATGCGCCACAATAGGGCCATCAAAAAAGCTGCTTTCACGGCTGTGGGTACGATCAACAAATTGATCGACCAGTATAAAATCGCCTGGTGCAATATGTTCTTTCAGAGAGCCGACAGCCGAGATCGAAATAATGCGATTCACGCCAGCTAATTTCATGGCGTAAATATTGGCACGGTAATTAATCTTGTGGGGCGGAATGGTATGCCCACGTCCATGGCGCGGTAAAAAAACGACTTCCTGACCATGAATTTCGGCCAGCATCAGGCTGTCAGATGGTTTTCCGAAAGGTGTGTCGATATCAAGTGTTTCGAGCACTGTGACGCCTTCAATGTCGTACAAACCACTGCCGCCAATAATGCCGGTGCGTCCTGATTGCTGTCTGCTCATAGACCCTGCCAAGTCGGTGTGTTCATAATTGTTCTTAGGTGTCCGCCTTTGTATTTGCTTTTAACTGACCGCAGGCTGCCATAATGTCATCCCCCCGCGAGCGCCTTACAGTGGCACGAATACCTTTAGAAATCAATCCTTGCGCAAATGCTTTCATGTGATTCTTTGATGAACCACTGTATGGGCTGCCCGGAAAAGCATTGAACTGAATCAGGTTAACACGTTCGCGTTCCGGGTTCACAAAGGCAATCAATGCGTTCAAATCTTCCTGCTGATCATTGATGCCATCGAGCAGTACATATTCCAGTGTAATGTGACGTTGTTTGCGAACGGGGTATGTGTTCAAACATTCGCGCAGGGTTTGCAAAGGGTGTTTGCGATTAATGGGCACTAGCGTATCCCGTTTTTCTTCAATGGCTGAATGCAGAGATATCGCCAGATTGACAGGGTGTAGTTCGCCAAGGCGTTCAATTTGCGGCGTTAGCCCGGATGTTGATACTGTGATGCGGCGGCGCGAGATATGCAGTCCATCTTCAGCCATCAACAGGGCTATGCTCTCATGCACAGCAGCTTCATTGGCCATGGGTTCACCCATGCCCATATAAACGATATGCGTGGTATCACTATGCAGTGTGTCACCGTCAATTGATTGGGCTGAAATCGCTTCGGAGCGCAAGTCGGCTTTAATAGCCAGCACCTGTGCAATAATTTCGCCCGCACTCAGGTTGGCTTCGAACCCTTGTGTGCCAGTATGACAGAAAGGACAATCCAGCACGCAGCCTACTTGTGAAGAGATGCATACAGTGCCGCGTTTCTCTTCCGGAATAAACACGCTTTCCACCATTTTTCCGGAAAAACGTCCGCGTTTAAGTGCAAAGACATATTTGCGTGTCCCATCTGTAGAGCATTCTCGCCGAATCAGTGTGAGTGGTTCACAGAGGAGTTTCTCTTTGAGTGTTTCGCGGACATCACCCGGAATATTTTTCATCGTATCAGGATCAAGAATGCCTTTATTGCACCAGTCAATGATTTGCTTGGCGCGGAACGCTGGCTTTCCCCAATCCTGCATCAACACTTTAAGTTGAGGCAATAAAATCGCAGGTAGTTGCAGCTTATCTGTAGATGGGATCTGTTCTGTCATGCGGCGTATTGTGACAGAGGAATCATAAGCGTGATAGTTTCGTTATAGATGTAGTATCATACTACATGAATCAGACAATGCAGAGGTTCAGCGACTGATGAGTGGCATTCAATAAAACATGAAATCTCCCCTATATGGGGGATGTGCATTGAAAAATAGTTCTTTAGGGTAGAGCCTGTCAGGGACAGAGCATTCCCGTAATGCACATGGAAGTGGATAAAAGAATATTTTCCGGGGGGGAGATATGGGTTTATCTAATATAATCACAATATATCCAACTTCTGAACATCTTCAGATGGTTTCCTCTCGCTTATCACCATGCTCTCACTCAGAGCCCGATAAATTGAATCCACGCATCAAATCGGTGGCAATATGCGGATGCGTGTTCACAGCCTCAGAAAAACTTTCATCATGCGGTATTAAAATGTATTGGTATGGGGATGGTTAAAATGATGCTGTATTTGGGAGGAAGAGAAAATGCCAAGTAAATTGAATGAAGCCATTGGAGCATTGAAGGATGCTTTTGTTGATCTTGCATCTCTGGAGGTGCAGACATATACCGGAAGTATTGATATTACAAAGCTGAAAGATAAAGAAGGAAAGGATATTGATGTAACCAAGTTTGAAAGCTATCTAAAGGCTTCAATTGGTCAGCCAGAGAACCTAAAACTCGTCGCCGTAACTAAAATGAACTGTGATGGTGATGCGATCAACCTGGTGCCTGAGGCTGGTTTTGATGGCCATGTGCAGCGCGTGCACGAATCGGCTTTGAAGGCTGGTATTGAAACTCGACATGGTATTATGGCCCTGTTTTCCAGCGCTTTGGGCGTTTCAAAGGGGTAAGTCATCGCTCCTCAGGAAATCAACTTAAGTGGATTACCTCGGGCGTTCGACCGAAGGCAAGCTAAATCGATCCACACGGTTGAATTGCTGGATAAATACGTATGTCTGGAAGAAGCGATAGGTCAGGCATTGAGTGATCATGTCATTACTCCATTGCCTGATGAGCAACCTCAGTCAGAGCATGCCTATTCGCAATCAAGGTTGAATACAATCCGTGATCGCCTGACGTTGCTTGGTTATCAGGTCTCAAATACGGATGGTGGTGAACAGTGGAAGGCATTAAAGCCGGTTGTTGAAAAATTTCAACAGGCGGCATCTGGTGAGATGCGATTAAGGCGGGACGGCTGGGTTGGTGAACATACGTGGCTTGCACTACAGCAACTGATCAGTTTTGAGACGCCCTCCAATCTTGAAAAGTGGATGAAAAATGGCAAGCCCTGTCCAGCGCTGAAACGGGCACTGCATCTTCGACTATTTGCTCTGGGCTTAATAGAAATCCCTCCCAGTACGAATATTAAACCGAGTATTATTAATGCCGGACTAAGGCATCTTGCTGAAGTCGCGAAAGTGCTGAGATGGGATGAGCTTCGACTGCAAACATCACTCAGAGATATCGACTTGGCAACATTAGCGCTGATTTTCAATCAGGATGGACTCGTTGAACGCTTGGCGGGCGGAGGGGCTGTTAAGGGTTTGGAGAATTTGCGTTGTATTCGTCCGTTTGTGATTGCTATTGCGAAGATCGAGTTGTGGCTGGCGGGTTATGAGATTCAACCGGATGGTTATGGTGAAGGTGATCGTACATTTGAGCAAAGTAGAGGGCTTGATCTACATGACAATCATCCATTATATCCATTGCTTGTGCAGTACTGGGAAGGACTGGGAAAGGATAAACGCTCTACACCTGAGGTGAAGGCGACGTGCTTTGTAAAATGGAGCTTTCCAGACTTTTTCAAGGGTATCCATGCGCTATTAGCAGAATCAGAACAAGAGGCTCCCGATAGTGAGGGTGTGTTTGAACAACTGAATATAGCAATGGATGAAAATAAGAAAGAAACCCTGCTGCAACAGATTTGGGATCATACCTATAACATAGGTGCACGCGTTTGGGATGGAATAAAGCGAGCCTGGCGCTGGTTAAGTGCAATGGTAAAAAAGGGGCTTGGAAAAATGGTGGGCTTTGTCAAAAATCTTTCCCGAATCGCTTACCAGTATATTTTGAAAGCTTATGAGGGCGTGAGGGCTGTTATTAAAGGCGTGGCAGGTTCTATCGCATTCTTTTCCAAGCGGGTTCTTGAGTTGCCGATGGAAAGCTTAGGTGTGTCAAGCGATTCCCTTGTGTTGTTTTCTCGAGATTTTGATAGTGACTACAGGGTGTTGGTGAGGGCGGAAAGTAATCCTGATGATCTTTGTAGAATTGCCGATTATGTCAGTGCTAGAGCCGGATTGTTCAGTGTGTCTTGCAATTTTCTAGCTTCTTTTCTTGATATTTTACTGGGACTATTAAAGAAGGTATGGCTGGTTAGTTGGGCTGGCCTGCTCATGGCTTTGCTAAAATTGTATAAGAGTATATCGCATTGGGCTCCGATATTTATTGAGGCGCAGCGGAATGAGGAAGCGCTTGGTTTAGCTTAGTTTTAGGGGAGGGATGATGACTTCAAAAAAAACGACTGAAAGGTTGAAGGCGATTCAACGACGTTTTGGTATTGATGATGACGGCATGCTTGGACCTGATACGCTTACACGCATCGAATCATTGCTTGATGCATCCTTGGGGGTAAAAAAAGCGGATCAGACTTACAGTCTAACCTGTTCAAGAAAAGGACTAGAGCAGATTGTGTTTTTTGAGATTTCTTCTCCGGCGTATTATAAACGTTTTCTTTCTCACCCGACTTGGCCAAAGGGGTATAGCGGCATCACCATTGGAATAGGTTATGACCTGGGTTATCAAAGCAAAACGCAAATCAAAAAAGATTGGCAAGGCAAAATTTCCGATACTGAATTAGATCAATTAATTGATGTAGCAGGGCTTAAAGGTGAATCAGCGCATGTAGCGCTTTCATCCGTGAAATTGATTACAATTTCACTAGCTGTAGCTAGTGATGTTCATTGCTCGGCAACGTTACCGAAATACGCTGAGAAAACAAAAAAGGCATATCCGGGTGTAGAGCTGCTGCCTGCCGATGCTCAGTCGATGTTGCTTTCGCTGGTATTTAATCGTGGCACAAAAATGACTGGACCTTCAAGGCGTGAGATGAAAGCTATTCAGGCTCTGGTTGTTGAAAAAGACCTGAACGGTATCGCACATCAAATGACTCGAATGAAAAGGCTGTGGGATGAAGATCAGTTGCCCGGTTTGCATATTCGACGGGATAAAGAAGCAGACATGATTGCCCATGCCAGAAGTGAATATGAACCAGGTGAACTGATTCGGGTTTAGCATGTTTTATGGATGTAAATATAGAGGTGCATATGGAAGAAGAATATTCTAATGGTGACAATCAACAGCAGAAACCTAAAAATATTATCCTGTGTGCAGACGGGACAGGAAATAAAGGGGGATATACGCCGGATTCCAATGTCTATAAAATCTATAAAGCTGTTGAAAAAGAAAAAGGCGTTGCAGGCATAGAGCAGATTGTTTTTTATGATAATGGTGTAGGCACCAATAGTAATAAATATCTGCGTGCATTGTCGGGTGGTTTAGGTTTTGGTTTTGGCCGGAATGTGATGGATCTGTATAAGTTTTTGGCCCGCAATTATCATCCTGGTGACAAGGTTTACATGTTTGGTTTTAGTCGCGGTGCATCCACCATCCGAGCCTTTAATGGTTTTATTCGTACGTGTGGCTTGATTGATGGACAAGCACGAGAGCTATCCAATCAGGCGTTGGATGATAAAGTCAAAGAAGCTTTTGAGGCGTACAAAAAAAGAGATAAAAAACCGGACATTGCGAAAGCAATGAGGGAAAGAAATGGAATGCTAAAGCAGCATGGTGTGATTCCAATCCACTTTACCGGTATTTGGGATACAGTGGTTGCCTTGGGCTGGCCAAAGAGGACTGATTTGGCTTCACCGCTCTCTTTTGTATTAAGTGTACTGTTTTCGGTTCTTGAGAAAGTTTCCAACGTTTTTTTTCCGCATGCTTTTTATAATTTTAAATTAACCGGAAATCAGATCAATGCCTATCAGGCTCTGGCTTTGGATGATGAACGCACAGCTTTCTGGCCCTTTGTCTGGAATGAGAATCTTTCACAGGCTGAAGAGAGTATTGTAACAAACGATGATAGCACTCTAATAGAGCGCAGTGTTGAACAGGTCTGGTTTGCAGGTATGCATTCAAATGTAGGCGGAGGATATAATCGTTCCGGTCTGGCTAGTGTGCCTCTGTATTGGATGATGGGGAAAGCACAGCACTGCGGCCTCTGTTTTGAGGGTGATACTGTTGAACAGGCCAGAAAAGATAGTCATGTGCATGGTCGCATGTATAACTCCAGAGATGGAGCCGCGATTGTCTATCGGTATCATCCGAGAGAGATAGAGTCTTTATGTATGTTGAGGGAAGCAGATCAATCGATGGTTGAAAGAATGATAGAATTCTTTTTTGGTATAAAAAAAGTAGATCAATCGCGATTTAAAGATAATAAAATAAGACTTTATGATAGCGTGATCAGCCGAATGGAACACCGTACGGCTAACTATAGCCCTTGTTTGATTCCTGATAAATTTCTGATTGTTAAAGATGAGATTCAAGATGATTTATCCGTAACAACGCAATCGATTGAAGTCTCGCCTCATACTCAGTCTGGATGGAAAGAAAATAAAACAAATATTGGGCGCATGATAAATATACGAAAGTTTATGTATGATGTGATGATTGCGATGATTCTTACTGTAGTCTATTTCGCCTATGGATACTGGACCTGCCCACCGGAGTATTTGGGTCGAAGTGGTTTTATGGGGCATGTGGCAGACTTGCTGGATTATATCCTGCCTGATTTTTTTGCAGGCCTGATTGAAGTGGCTGTGTCTCAAAATCCATTTCTATTTTTAGCCTTCCTATCCACTGTTGGTTTGTATGTCTGTATTCGTTCAATCATTCATAATCACATGGATACGTTATGTCAGCTTAAGCGCCGCAAGGTTAATGCTTGGAGTGAGGATCGATGGGGTCGCCACGATGACCATGCGACGAGTTCCATCGAGGTGGATCATGAATAAAGTTAAATATCTTCTGTTATTTTCGTTTTTACTATGTGGTTCTTTGGTCTTAAGTAACAAAGCAATGTTAGTGCCTTTTGTTTTAGATAAAGATGGCGGGGCTGAAGGAAAGGTGATTGCGGAAAAAACCGATGTTAAACCAGAAGAAGAACCTTACGGTTTTGATGAAAGCGAATGCGATTCAATAACTGCTGTGACGACCTATAAAGATAAAAAATGTGGTGATGGTTCAATTCCAGAATATGAATGGATAATGCTTAAACCGGGTCATTGCGCCAAAGTAACTGTTTATGCAAAAAGTCGGTGGAATGCATCAAACCTTAAGATGGGAAAAGGTAAATATATATTCAGGACCAATGGTAAACAGGTTTGGAATGATGCAACGAACACCTCAGATGTTTATGGCTGGGGGGGGAGGGGATACGGCCAAAGAATCTCTAATCAACCTTTATTTAGGATGATTGGAGTGGTTTCTCCTGATTGTTGTAAAGAACAAACCTTTGCCGTTGATTTAGATGAACCTCAGCAAATAAATAATGATGGACAGTTTTGCGCTTATGCGAATGACCACCCTTGGTTTTACTCAAATAATAGCGGCAGCATAGAACTAATGATTAAACGATCAAAAGAGCATGTTGAAGTGATGGGCGGTGAGATAAGGCAGACGAGTTTGTGGCTGTTAGAGTTGTTGAGTTCGAATTAAGTGCGGGTTGAGCATATGAACTTCTGTCGTTACCATGCATCCGTTTTATTAGACAGAGTCATTTAAGACATCGTCTTTAACAATAACAGATCATCAGGATGTATAACCATGACAAGACATTATAATTTTAGTGCAGGGCCTGCGATGTTACCAACGGCCGTTATTGAACGTGCGCAGCAGGAGATGCTGGACTGGCATGGCTCAGGTATGTCTGTGATGGAAATGAGTCATCGCGGTAAGGAATATATGTCTATCGCGGGAAAAGCTGAGAAAGATCTGCGCGACGTGATGTCGATTCCGGATAATTATAAAGTGTTATTCCTGCAAGGTGGTGCCTCTGCTCAATTTACCATGATTCCGTTGAACCTGCTGGGTGACAAGGATAGTGCCGATTATATCAATACCGGTGTGTGGTCGAAAAAAGCGATTGCTGAAGCGAAGCGTTTCTGCACGGTGAATGTTGTTGCTGATACTTCCGAAGGCGGTTTTTCTACTGTGCCAACACAAGAATCACTGCAATTGAATCCTGATGCAGCTTATGTTCACTATACGCCTAATGAGACGATTGGTGGCGTTGAGTTCGACTATATTCCGGAAACGGGCGATGTGCCGCTGATTGCCGACATGTCTTCCACCATTCTTTCGCGTCCGATTGATGTGTCCAAATTCGGCATGATCTATGCCGGCGCACAGAAAAATATTGGCCCTGCCGGCCTGTGCATCGTGATTATCCGTGAGGACCTGCTGGGCAAGGCATCAGCCAATACGCCAGCGGTATTCAACCTCGAAACCCAGGCCAGCAATGATTCAATGTATAACACGCCTGCAACGTACAGTTGGTATGTGGCCGGGTTGGTTTTCGAATGGATTAAAGAGCAAGGTGGATTAGCGGCAATGGGTGAAATTAACCAACGCAAAGCCGAGAAGCTTTATGCTGTGATAGATGGTGGCGATTTTTATGGCAGTCCGGTGGCTAATAATGGTCGCTCGTGGATGAATGTACCATTTACTCTGCCAGATGCTGATCTGGATGCAGCGTTTCTAAAAGGCGCAGCAGAACGCGGTCTGATTACCCTGAAAGGGCATCGTTCTGTCGGCGGTATGCGTGCCAGCATCTACAATGCGATGCCGGAAGCAGGTGTAGATGCGCTGGTCTCTTATATGCATGACTTTGCAAAGAGCCAAGGTTAATAACAGCTAGCATAACTTAGCGCTGAAACCTGGATAGTTTCAGTTCTATCATTGTTTATGGATATCAAGGGTCTGGCCATCATGTATGGCTGGGCCCTTTTTCGTGGAGTTTGATGGGGATTTTAGCAAGTGATTTTATCGAGTATCGTTATTTTAGGTCATGAAGTGCGCTAGTCCGGATTTTGAAGAATGATCGTTAACGCAGCCGCTTTACAGGCCATAAGTTTAGGATATACAACTTGGAGAAACGGGCGCAGTATAAACTTTATTGGGATCCATGGAGGATCGGACGATGCGGCACAACGAATAGCATGGAAGTTTTTTCGACTGCATCTGCTGACCTTGATTGTGATGAAGGTCGGCTTCTGAATTTCCAGGGAGGTTGTCATGGAAAATGAAATGCGAACAGAAACGCGCCATGTTACACGCGGTATTTCAACCGGCGAGCTTTATCACCTCATTTCAGATCAATACTTCAAAGTAGAGAAGGTATGTGATATTTCCGCTAACGGTGTTGGTTTAAAATCGAATGCTTGTTTAAAGCAGGGAGAGAAAATTCGCATGGGATTTAAACGTGGTAGGGCGCATATTGAAATGATCGGGCGTGTGGCCTGGTGTGCGCTTGCAGATGAGGATGACGGGATGGATTTATACAGAATGGGCATCATTCTTTAGCAGGCCTGGTGCATCAAATAGAGAACTTTTATGAAGCAGTAACTTTTTTCAACATCTGCCGAATTCAAGCAAGTCATGGCATCGTGAAATGGTCTTGTTGTTAGGTGCGATATATTCATGTTTTTCCAATCGATAAACGATCAATAAGCATTACTATAATCGCCGCTTAAAAGTGGCGAAGCTGAGTTAGTATCTGAGTGTAATAAGAAGGTAAGGTAGCGTGCTTTACGTTGTTGCATTCATGAATGGCCGGTGGAAGTAAAGAACTGAGCTTTCTAGCTCATTACAGCGTTACAATTAGCTGGTGGTCTGCTTTTGAGCGGGCACAAGTCTGCAGGCCAGAGATGTTGTGAACGCATCCAGTGTTCTGCTTTTGAACAGGGCGATAAGCAACCAGAGCATGAATAGTGGTAACAGCAGCACCTGCACGAAAAAAATTGTCAGATAGGCGGTCATCAGGTTAAGCAGAGATGCGATGATGTTTTCAGCATTCTCTACCGTATTCAGAAAAGCCTGACGGGTCATCTCCACATTATCTGATGCGCCTGCGGTTAATGATGAGAAGAAGCCCCGACTCTCTTCAGGTGTCATGCTGCTCATCTCATCATAATTTTCAGAAATCACGGAGAGCTTCTGCATCGAATGCTCTATGTCTGGCTGTAACCAGTTGCTATACAATGAATCACTGATGATGGCCGAAGTTGGCAGCATGAAACGCAAGAGCAGCAGGATCAGGCTGAACTTGATGGTGGTCTGAATGAGTGGCGTGCTTGAGCTACCCGTCCAGAGCAGAGGGATGGTGAGTAGCAACAGGATAGCGATAGCCTTAAAGGAGATCGCTTCTGAGACCTCAAAGCCTAGTTTTTGGATGCCGAGAGAGGCGATGGCTGCAACCAGAACAGAAGAGAGGCGTTCGGTCATATCATCAATCGGATCAAGTATCTGGCCAGCAGCGATGGTGACACCTACACCTGCTGGAGCGAGTTCCAAATGAGACTCTTTGACCACCGAGACCACAGCATTTACGCCGCGTGTGGTGCCATAAGCTATCGTTGCTGCTTTGATTGATTCACTAAAGTAACCGTCTGCAATCCGGTCAATGCCAGGCAGTTTGATGTAAGACGCACCGAAAAACAGAGCGCTGAGTAGAAACAGTAGCAGAGCAGTTCTCAGCTTTTGACTGGAATCATTCATAGAATCTTTTCTACAGGAAAGATGTTGCCCTGATTACGATTTTTTGTCGCTTGCAACCAGCCATAGCGCATGCAGCACGCCCGGCAAGAAACCAAGCAGGGTTAATACGATGTTGATGAAAAAGTGCTTAGTCGCACCAACCTGAAGAAAGGCACCAACCGGTGGCAGGATGATGGAAAGAATTAGATTTAAATCATTGTCCAATGCAGCGAAATGCCGCTAATCTGTCGCGTTAAAACTGAAGTAAAGGACTTACCTCTGTGTTTAGATACCCTGCTGACCGGCTGCCTGTAACCATTATTGTTGCGCTTACATGTCTTGATTTTGCGCTCTATTTTCAGCTTGAGCAAGGCTGGTTGCTGGTTGCTTTCTGGCTGTTGATGATAATACCAAAAGGTAAAATCGGAGCATGGAACCACCATCACCAACACACACCAACCTTTAAAAAAAGGCATTTAAACCGTCTGCTTGAGCTCTGCTATGCCTTGCATACCGGAGCCACCACCAACCTGTGGGTACAGCATCATGTGTTAGGTCATCACCTGAATTTTTTGAATCAGCACAAGGATGAAAGCCGCTGGAAACGGAGATCCGGCAAAGTAATGGGGAAAATTGAATATACATTCAATGTGGCGGTTACAGCTCATCTGCGCAGTTTCTTTGTAGGGAAGCGCTATCCAAAACTTCAGAAAGAATTTATTTTTTATACCCTGTTAACGCTTTTGGTGGTCGGTATATTAATTTGGTTTAAGCCGATGCAAGCACTGTTTCTGTTCGTGTTGCCCATGGTTTGCGGAATACTGCTTACCTCCTGGGCGACATATAAACATCACTCCGGTCTTAGTACCGACAATGAATTTGAGGCATCGAGAAATAATCTTAATCGCTTTTATAATATCACCACAGGTAATCTGGGTTATCACACTGCCCATCACCATAAACAAGGATTGCACTGGTCCCGGTTGCCTGAGTTGCATGAGCAGATTAAAGACAAAATCCCTAAGCACCTTATCTCATCAAGTATGCCTGTTAATGATTGGCTGCAGCGTAAGCGCGCTTAAAATAGAGCAATCGAAGAGATTCTGAATGCCGTGTTGTTGTTATGATCAGGCGTTTGATCATGGTCATGACGATTAGCGTTGATGAATGATAGTCATGAATGTGACTGGCTGGCATTTCAAAAGCTTTTTAAGTCAGGGTGTATAAAGGGCGTGAAGAAACAATTTCTGAACCGCATAATGTGACGAAAAGAGTCTATGGGAGGTATCCTCATTTCCTGTAGGTCCGCTGCGATGGTAAGCTCTGTTTATGGGTATATTGGCATTGTCGGATGCATCGCGTTATCACTGATGATCATATGCTGGTGTATGTGTTGATTTTGGTACACATTTGGCACTGTAGTAGATTGCGCTGCGGCTGATTACGGTCGCAGGGGAGCTGATTGAATGGGTGAAATGAGCGAAGGCACAGGGGAAATATCAGGCAGTGAACATCTGCTTGCTCAGTCTGGTCATGAGTCGGCTGCTGAAAAATCTAAGCGGATCATTATGTTCTGCGATCTGCGTGATTCCACCGAAATTCTGATGAACTTTGAGCAGGGAAGATATCGTCTTGAGGATGAAGCCGAGCAAGAAGTGACCTACGATCAATTTATATTTGATGTGCACAAGACTTCCTATGAATATCTGTATCTGGGCCATAAAAAAACGCATACAGAGATTTACGGGGACGGCTTGATGGCCATTTTCCCGGAAGACAATACCAAATATATTATGGAAAATATCTATCGGCTAACCGACCGGATGCGTGCTTATAACGAGACGACCTGTGCGGGTAAGTGCAGGCCCAGTATAGATATTGGTTTTGGTATCACCACCGGCGATATCGCGCTGGTCTATTATTATCTGGACAGTCGCAAGCATCCTATTGGCATGGGGGTACATGAAGCAGCCCGTATCGAAGGTAAGTCCAAGTATTATGATGCCCGTATTCTGGTTTCCGAACATTTTTTTAAAGAGGCGGAGCCCTATATCAATGAGGATGAGCGATTTTCGTATCGTTTTATCGACAGAGTCTTTTTGAAGAACTTCCATGAGCCGATAACTCTTTATGAGCTATTGGTCGATAATGATCCCCGATTTGGCAAGAAAATTGATTCAATCCCCTATTATAGCGAAGCGTATGCTGCTTACTGCCAGCGTGATTGGTCGCTGGCAAAAGAAGGTTTTAAGAAAGTGTACGATAAATTTGGTCTGGGCATCGGTAAGGTTATGGCTGCCCGTTGTGACACACTCTCCCAATCCCCGAACAATCCCGACTGGGATGGTGTCTGGAACCTGAAAGATAAATAAAACTATTGGCGTAGAAGAGTGCTCTGATTTGTGTTGATTCCCATGCTGAAATCTACAAAACTAAAGTAGCAAGCTGTTGCATCTTCAAATGCAGACAATGAAATGTACTATTTTGTTTTACTGTCTTGACCGGGGGAAGAGGGTTGAATACTGTTCGCCGCCCTCGCAATAGGATTACCTATATAGGCTCGTAGCTCAGGGGTAGAGCACCACCTTGACATGGTGGGGGTCGGCGGTTCGAAACCGCCCGAGCCTACCATTTAACTTGGTAGAAACATTGGATAAATCCAATCGACAAAATCACCTTCCGGGGTGATTTTTGCGTTGTGGGCCCATAATGGGCCCAAAATGAGACAGCTAGTTTTGACTTGTGAACTTACATAGAGAGCCAGCAGCATTTCTTGACCCCTGCCATAATCAATAACGAAATGTTAATTTCACTGATTGGTAAAAATATTAGGAGTCCTGTCAGATTTATCACTGAAGAGTACATCATCCCAATGCGGGCCTGAAGTATAAGGGGCAGTGAGGATGATCGTATGCATGATAGCCATTCCCGGCGATGGTTTTGAACAGGTATATAAGGCTCAGGAGGCTGTGGATGTTATTGTTAACCCAAAGGGGCTTTTAATGACTATCATGGGGTAGAGGCCGTTTTGTGGCGCTCTGCGACCCAACCCGACATGACGGAAATCGATCTTGCGCCCCCGCTTGTTGCCGCTGCAGGGAAAAGCCCGCTGTAATTCACCGGTTTTATCGTTGCCGAGAAACAGTTCCAGATGACGCTCATAGACGCGCACCCGTAGCGATTCGCCAATCAG
>JAUZQJ010000064.1 GCA_030951045.1 Mariprofundus sp. | reverse complement strand
CGTAAACCCTTGATTAATAGTATGTTACAGGGTTTGTTGTCGCACAGCATGGAAGATGTGAATGCGGTCAATGCAGGTATGTTGGCTAAAGATCGTGGTATTGAATTGTCTGAGTTTGCCTGTGAAACACCGGATCATTTTGCTACATTGATTAAGCTGGAAGTTGAAGGTGATGAGGGTGTGCGTTGTGTCTCAGGTACCTTGTTTGATGATTCACGTCCGCGTTTTGTGAGTTTTGATACTTGTGAAGTAGAAATGGCGCCAGAAGGTAATTTGATTGTCATTCATAACGAAGATAAACCGGGCATGATTGCTGCGATGGGTGCTGTGCTGGCTGACGCAGGCATTAATATCGGTGATTTCAGACTTGGACGCAGAGAAGATACAGCCAATGCTGTTGCGATGATTCAAGTGGATACACCACCGTCTCAGGATGTGATGGACAAGTTGGAAGCGTTGCCTGATATGTTGATGGTGCGTTATGCAGAATTAGGGGATATGAATTGAATCAGGAGATAATGAATGCCAACGCATAAACCTATTATTGGTCTGAATGACGCTTTTGGCTCGCAAGCGAAAGCACTGCGGAGCTTACAGGGCAGTATTTTGAACCTGTTTGATGATGCTGGCTATGAAGAAGTGATTCCACCGATGCTTGAGCGTCCAGATTCGATGAATTCAGGAGCCGGTCGTTTTCTGGCAGATCAAACTGTTGTCTTTTCTGATCCTGCCGGTGCTGGCTCGTTGGCGATCCGTTCGGATATGACACCTCAGATTGCACGTATCGCAGCCACCAGATTACAACATGAGAAAGAGCTTAAACTCTGTTATTCAGGGACTGTCATGTTGGCAAGGCCTGATGTGCGTGGTGGTTCGCGCCAGCAGTGGCAGACCGGTGTGGAGTGCCTTGGTATTAAAGGTAGTGCCGGTGATATTGAAGTGATGCATCTGGCCGCGCGTACGATGCTTGCTGCTGGTTTTAATAAACCTGTCTTGCAAGTGGGGCACATTGGGCTGTTAAAAGCATTGGTGAACTGCAGTACACATGCACTGGATGTGTGGACCAAACGTATTTCCCGTCGTTCTCCGGATGATTTGATTGAATTGCTGGCTACTGAATCTCTACCCGATGCTTCTGCAAAAGCACTTGTTGAGATGGTTTCAGGTGTTGCTGATCAGCAGTGGCTGAAGGCCAATATAGCTTGTATTAATGATGACTTTGATGCTGCCGCGAATGAGCTGTTGGCGTTGGTGGACGAGGTCGGTGATAAGATGGAAGGGCATGTCTCTGTGCATGCTGATGCGGCTGTGATGCCACGTTTTCTCTATCACAGTGGTATTTTGTTTGCCGGGTATGCCGAAGGTGTTGCGCATGCGGTGCTGCATGGTGGTCGTTATGATGCCATGCTGTCAGCACATGGGCGTGATATGGCAGCAACTGGTTTTTCATGTGATTTATGGACATTGATTAACGCAGGATAAGATTTTAACCACAAAGGTGCCGGGTCAGCAAGTAAAGACAGAAATATGAGTATGTTTGATACTTTGTGCCTTCGAGTCTTTGTGGTTTTAATAATAAGTTGGGGTTGAAAATGACAAATACAGTAGCGATTGGAATTCAATGGGGTGATGAGGGTAAAGGCAAAATTGTTGATTTGCTGGCACCTGAAGTTGATGTGGTGGCACGTTTCCAGGGTGGCCCGAATGCAGGCCATACACTGGTGATCGGTGATCAAAAGACAGTACTCAATCATATTCCATCCGGTATTTTACATGATGATACCCTTTGCCTGATCGGTAATGGTACGGTTGTAGATCCGTTCCGCCTGATAGAAGAGATGGATATGTTATTGGCGGCAGGAATTCCTGTTGCGGACCGTCTGAAAATTTCAGAACGTTGTCAGTTGATCCTTCCCTATCATCGTGCGCTTGATGCAGCCCGTGAAGTGGCCAAAGGAAAAGGTAAAATCGGCACTACTGGTAAGGGCATCGGCCCTTGTTATGAAGATAAAACAGCCCGTCGTGGCATCCGTTTGATCGATCTGCTTTCAGATGATCTGGATGCGCGTATTAATGCAAACCTCGAATATGTAAACTTTATGCTGACGCAATATTTGAAAGCTGAGCCAGTAAATCGGGCCGATGTCGATGAAGCGCTGGAGTTGGCCAAAGCGCGCCTGCTGCCTTTGGCTGCTGATGTGCCGTTGATCCTGCAACGCTGTATTAAAGCCGGTGATCAGGTGCTCTATGAAGGCGCTCAGGGTTCTATGCTGGATGTTGATCACGGTACTTACCCGTTTGTAACTTCATCCAATACCGTGGCCGGTGCAGCCCTTGCAGGGTTAGGCGTAGGCCCGGGTCAAGTTGATGCTGTTTTGGGTATTTGTAAGGCTTACACGACCCGTGTTGGTGCAGGCCCTTTTCCTACTGAATTGTACAATGCCGAAGGCATGTGTGATGCGGAAAATTCCGGTAAACATATGGCTGAGCGTGGTCATGAATTTGGTGCTACGACCGGTCGTCCGCGTCGTACCGGCTGGTTTGATGGTCCGGTTGTACAGCATGCTGTTCGTATTAATGGTGTGACAGGTCTGGCTATCACCAAACTGGATGTGTTGGACGGCCTCGAAGAAGTGAAGTTGTGTACAGGTTATGCGCTGAATGGCGAGGTTTTAGAATCAATACCTGCATGTTGTAATCAGCTGGAAGCGATCACGCCTGTCTATGAAACCCTGCCGGGTTGGAATGAAAATACCTTTGGCGCAACCTCAATGGATCAGTTGCCAGCCAATGCTAAAGCACTGCTTAAACGTATTGAAGAAGTATGCGAATGCCCAATCACTATGCTTTCCACAGGTCCTGACCGTGGACATATCATTCACCTGTAAGGGTTAGTAAATCGATGATGAAAAGGGGAGGCTTCGGCTTCCCCTTTTTTGTTTGTGAATGATTGTATGGGTAAGTAGTGGCACCTTGTTTGCTAATGCGCGTTATGTTTCGTTTATCTGTATGGTTGCAGAAAAAAAATGATATCATCAAAAGATCGCTGGCGCTTCGGGTTGCGTTTTTACTCATGTTTTCATATACGGCGGCGATGCTTGTGTTGGTTTTGCTTATACCTCACTGGAGCCAAATCGCAGCGGTGTTGCTGGTTCTATTATTGATGATATTGACGCAGTGGTTGTTGCTCAGTCAAATGGTTGTTACACCGATTCTGCATTTGCAACGATTAGCGCGGAAAAATGCGGTGCCTGATGCATTGATCGATGCGCGTTTAGCCGCACGCGGTGATGAAATTGGTAGTTTACGATTGACTATGCTTGCCACCGATCAAGAGGTGCAATCTCAGCAGCAGGCGATGCAAACGTTGACTGAAAGAATGGATAAAGACCGTCGTCATGATCCATTGACCAAATTACAT
>JAUZQJ010000063.1 GCA_030951045.1 Mariprofundus sp. | reverse complement strand
TTACCCATCAGTTGAACGCTAACTCCAGCACTACGAGCAATCTGCCCGCCTTTGCCCGGTTTCATTTCAATATTGTGTAGCTGCGTACCAACACGGATACTCGACAAAGGCAAAGTATTGCCTGGACGAATCTCTGCATCTGGACCACTAGAAACAACATCACCATCGCGTAAACCCTGCGGAGCAAGGATATAACGTTTGTCACCATTGCTAAAAACAATTAACGCAATGTGCGCTGTGCGGTTGGGATCATATTCAACGCGCGCAACTGTACCGTCAATACCGAAATTGTCACGCTTGAAATCAACCATGCGATACAGACGCTTATGACCACCACCGCGATGGAAGGAGGTAATACGTCCATTATTGTTACGACCGCCCGATTTTGTCAGGCCAATAGTGAGTGAACGCTCAGGTTCACCCTTGTGCAATTCAGTGTGAACAACGGCGACAGTATTACGATTACCGTTCGTTGTGGGTTTTAATACCTTCAAAGCCATCGTTTATACCTCTTCCGCCGCTTCCAGCGTCTGCCCTTCGGCCAGGCGCACAATTGCCTTACGGTAGCCTGAACGGTTACCTGAATGTGCACCACGACGCTTGGGCTTGCCAGGCATGTTGATCACCTGAACCTTTTCCACATCCACTTCAAAGATAGTTTCAATGGCTGCCTTTACCTGCGCCTTGCTGGCTTCTGTAGCCACGCGGAAAGTGTACTGATTTGCTGCACCCGTAGCCGTGTAACTCTTTTCAGTAATTACAGGCTGACGCAGAATGTTAAAGTGATTGATGTTCGCACTCATGCCAGACGCTCCTCTAGATTATCTACAGCAGCAGCAGTCAATACAACACACTTGCTCTTGAGCAGATCATGTAAACTGATCTGACCATCAAGCTTCACCTGTGTATTAGGCACATTACGGCCGGACAGTTCAACTGCACTGTTGTTATCGCCCAGGACAACCAGACCGGAATCGGTGCCCAATGCATTCAGTGTCTCTACGAATGATTTAGTCTTAACTTCGCTGAAGTCAATTTTATCAACAAAGGTCAACTTGCCTTCACGAAGACAATCAGACAGAACCATACACAGTGCCTTGCGGCGCTCTTTCTTGTTGATACGTGTAGCAAAAGAGGTATCAGACTGAGGACCATGTGCAGTACCACCATGACGCCACTGCGCCTGACGGCTTGAACCTGCACGTGCACGACCGGTACCCTTCTGTTTCCATGGCTTTTTGCCGCCACCGGAAACTTCTGACCGATCCTTCACCTTGCTGGTGCCCAGACGCTGGGCAGATGCCAGTGAGGCATATACACGATGAACAAATTCAGGATCTGATTCCAGACCGAAAACAGCCGGATTCAACTCACGTTTGCCTACTTCTTTGTTGCTCTGATCTACGATGGTGATTTCCGCCATCTTACGCTCCCTTTACGGCTGGTCGCAGTTCAACCAGTCCATTACGTGAACCGGGAACAGCACCCTTAACCAGAATGCGGTTAGCTTCAACATCCACCCGAACCACAGTCAGATTCTGTGTGGTTGCACGAACATTACCGAAATGACCCGGCATCTTTTTACCCGGAAAAACTCGTCCAGGCCACTGGCACTGACCGGTTGAACCCATTTGACGATGTACCTTCTCGGCACCATGTGTTGCACGACCACCGGCAAAGTTATAACGCTTCATTACACCGGCAAAGCCATGACCCTTGGAGGTACCGGATACATCAACTTTCTGTCCAACTTCAAACAGCGTTGCGTTCAGTTCCTGACCCAGGTCAAACTCGGCATCTGCAGCAATGCGAAATTCTTTCAAGCCACGTGTTACTTCCTGACCCTGACGGGCAAAGTGACCCTGCATAGCACGTGAGTTCACACGCTTGGCTACACCAAAACCGACCTGAACAGCATCATAGCCATCTTTATCGGTACTACGACGTGCAATAACCTTGCACGGTTCTACATTCAGAACAGTTACAGCAATAGCACGGCCATCTTCTGTAAATATCTGTGTCATGCCCGCTTTCCGGGCGATTAATCCAACGCTCATGATTATCTCCCCCTTACAGCTTGATCTCGACATCCACGCCGGACGGCAGGTCGAGCTTCATCAGCGCATCTACTGTCTGTGGTGTCGGTTTGTATATATCAAGAACACGCTTGTGCGTGCGGATCTCGAACTGATCGCGAGAATCCTTATACTTATGTGGTGACCGGATTACGCAAAATTTGCGAATCTTGGTCGGGATTGGAATCGGACCGCGCACTTCCGCGCCGGTACGTTTTGCTGTCGCCACAATGTCAGCCGCACTCTTATCAAGAATACGATGATCAAAAGCCTTCAGGCGAATACGAATACTTTGAGTTGCCACCTAGGCCCCCTATTACTTACTAATGTCGGTAACGACGCCAGCGCCGACCGTACGACCACCTTCACGGATGGCAAAACGTAGTTCTTTATCCATCGCGATCGGGGTAATCAATTCAACATCCATTGAGATGTTATCGCCGGGCATCACCATTTCGGTGCCCT
>JAUZQJ010000062.1 GCA_030951045.1 Mariprofundus sp. | reverse complement strand
CTTCAAGCCCATCAATTGACTGCCACTTGCCTTGATTATCTGCACTTAATGGATTCCAGTAAGTGATTGTTGATTTAGCCATTTTTCTAATTCCTTATTTGCCTAACAGTGTTGATACAGGGAAAAAATTCCATGTATTTTTTCTATATATACGGACATAATTCCCCTGTATCCCATATTAAGATGAAAACATGGAATGGAGACAAGATGTCCCGATTTGAGTCGCAGGTCAACAACAAATCGAAGTATCGCCCCACGGCTGTGAAGTTGATGGATCAGGTTCATGAAGTGTTGCGCTATCATCATTATGGCAAACGCACGGAAGAGGCGTATAGCCGCTGGATTCGCTGGTTTATCAAGTTCAACGGTACACGGCACCCCAAGGATATGGGCAAGGCTGAAGTAGAGGCTTTTCTCACCCATTTGGCAGTGGAGAGACATGTAGCCACATCAACGCAGAATCAGGCGCTCAATGGTATCGTGTTCCTTTATCGGGAAGTGCTGGATTTGCCGCTGGCTGACGACTTGGCTCCGGTGCGTGCGAGAAGGCAGCCAAGGCTCCCTGTTGTGTTGAGCAGAGATGAAGTGCAATCGTTGCTGGCGGAAATCGAGGGCATTCATCATCTGGTAGCGAGAATCATGTATGGCGGTGGGTTGCGTCTGATGGAGGTGTTGCGCTTGCGTGTGCAGGATATTGATTTTGGCAATGGCTACATCATGGTTCGTGCAGGCAAGGGGGATAAAGACCGCAGCACCTTATTGCCGCAATCGGTTCGGGATGAACTGGAACAACATTTGCAGCGTGTAAAGCATCTGTTTGAGCGTGATCTTGCTGAAGGTACAGCCAATGTCTGGTTGCCGGGTGCTTTGGCAAAGAAATATCCGAATGCTCCGAAATCATGGGAGTGGCAATATCTGTTTCCATCCAAGTCTTTATCAAAAGATCCCGACTCAGGTGACATTCGTCGCCATCATCTTGGCGAGTCGGGGCTGCAAAAAGCGATTCGTTCAGCCAGTCATAAAGCAGGGATCAATAAACGCGTAACAACCCATACCCTGCGCCATTCATTCGCAACCCATCTGCTCGAATCGGGCACCAATATTCGGGTAGTACAGAAACTGCTCGGTCATGCGGATGTGAAAACGACTGAAATTTACACGCATGTGTTGCAGCAGAATCTGGGTGCGGTTGTGAGCCCGCTTGATTCGTTACAGGAGTCCTGAAGGATGAAAAAAGAACAACGTAAACGCATTGTTGATCGGCATCGGGATAGCCTTACTCGGTATGGGCATCATGCTAATGCACTCTATTGGAGCAGCAGAGAGATTCAGGAGACGCGTTTTCGGGTACTTTCTGAAATAGGCATTGAAACGGGTGATTCACTGCTCGATGTAGGCTGTGGGTTTGCCGATTTTAAAAGCTGGATAGAAGAACAGGGCAGGGCTGTGGCATTTACAGGTATCGATCTCTCACCTGATCTGATTCGAGTAGCTAAAGAGAAACATCCTGATGCTAAGCTGCTATGTGGTGAGTTATTTGATTTCCACTTTGAAGCGCAGTCGTTTGACTGGGTTATTCTCTCCGGTGCCATGAATGAGCAGCTGCATGATCAGGGTGAATATGCGCGAAAAATGATTGCATCCATGTTTGCTCTTTGCGGCAAAGGCCTGGCCTTTAATATGTTAGATGCTCGCACACTCAAAGCGCATGATCTGCAAAGTGTTGAGCCCCAGGAGATGCTTGAGTATTGCCAGAGCCTGTGCGCCGATGTGCAGCTACGCGATGATTATCTACCCAATGATTTTACCATCTACATGCGCCGCTGAGGCTAAGACTGTTTTAGCTTATACGAACAGGAATACCTTTTTTGGCCAGGTAGGCTTTGCTTTCAGCAATGGTGAAGGTGCCGAAATGGAAGATCGAGGCTGCCAGCACTGCATCGGCTTTGCCTTCGCTTAAACCTTCTGCCAGATGTTCCAGTGTGCCAACCCCGCCGGAAGCGATGACATTGGCAGCGATAGCATCAGAAACAGCACGTGTAAGAGGGATGTCGTAACCATTCTTGGTGCCATCTGCATCCATGCTTGTGAGCAGGATTTCACCAGCGCCATAATCAGACATACGCTTGGCCCATTCCACAGCATTGATGCCGGTCGGTTTGCGGCCACCATGGGTGAAACACTCCCAGTGGTCATTGACAGATTTTGCATCAACTGCCACCACAATCGTTGATGATCCGAAGCGTTGAGCGGCTTCTTTGACCAGATCAGGATTGAAAATAGCAGCAGTATTGATTGATATTTTATCGGCACCGGCATGCAGCAGGTTTTCGATATCAGCCAGCGCTTTCACACCGCCACCAACAGTCAGCGGCATAAACACATGTTCAGCCACTTCAGTAACCATATGATAGAGCGTGTCACGGCTTTCGTGGCTGGCACGGATATCGAGGAAGGTGAGTTCGTCAGCACCCTGCTCATCATATTTTATAGCAGCTTCAACCGGATCACCGGCATCAATGATATCTACAAACTGTACGCCTTTGACCACGCGACCATGGGCGACATCCAGACAGGGAATAATGCGTTTGGATAACATTAGAATGAACCACGAAGGCACAAAGTCACAAAGTAACCCTTTTTGTATGTGCTTTTCTTAGTGTCTCTGTG